>JANOQP010000315.1:0-1847 GCA_031414895.1 Saprospirales bacterium | reverse complement strand
GCGGCTGGCTCTATGTGCTTTCGCGCAACCATTGCCTCATGGAACTGCGAAAAACGTCGCGCCACCGCACCGACAGCCTCCCGCCGGAATCGATGGCGCGCTTCGACGGGGCCGATGCGGAACTCGATTTCGACCTGCCGGGCGTAAAAACGGCTTTGCAACGATGCCTCCAATCGCTCGCCGGGCACCAGCGGGCATTTGTCGAGGCATTTTATTTTGAGGAAAAAAGTTACAAAGAGATCAGCGAATCTTCCGGGCAGGAACTCGGAACTGTTCGGTCCTTTATCCAAAACGGCCGACGGAATTTGCGGATCTGCATGGAAAAAATGGGATAATTAGATAATAGGTGAATTGGGTTCCGGCAATCGCGCCATTATCCCGTTCCCAGATTTTCCCATTTTCAAATTAAAAAAAATGGACAAGGCATTTCTCGATTTGCTCAAAAAATGGCTCTCTGGCGACTTCCGCCGGACGGACGGCGAGCAGGTGCAATCGCTGACCGACGGGGACGATTTCCGGCGCGAGGCGTTCGAGGGCTTTTCGGAACAATCACAAACGGTCGGAGAAAAACAGGTGAGCGCGATGCGGGCACGTTTCGAGAAAAAATACGGCAGTAAAAAAGGGGGCCGCACCGTGCCGATGAACTGGCTTTTGGCCGCTGCGGCCTGTGGTATTTTGATACTGGGAACGGTCTGGCTTTATGACAAAACGGGGCAGACGATGGGCGAGGATGCAAACCAAATCGCAATGAAAAAAGCTGCGCAACCCGTTGAAAGCCAATCACTTGATTCCTTTTCGACCGCAACACCGGCATCGCAGCAACCTATTTTGGGCGAAAAAAAGAGTGGCAGCTTTTCCCAAAAAGAGGGTGCCCCCACCAGGGGAACCACCCAAGCTTCGCCCACCGAAAACCTAATAATGGCAGAAACCGAAACCGCAAGGCCGACGGCGGACGAGGGCGATCAATATGCTAAGGACAGGGCCGCCGCCATCGAACCTGAACCCGTTGCGCCTGCAAAAATCGAGTCGCGGGCGGAGGATTTTGACAATTATTCGCGTTCGCAAAACCAGCAAAACGTCCCGCGCACCCTGCCGAGCGACCAAAACGCGAGCGGAAAACCGATGCCCAAAAAGCCAGCCGCTGCAAAACCCGCTCCGGCGACAGAACAACTTGCCGATCAAAGCGTCGCCGATCCCACCCAAAAAGCGGAAAAAAAATCAAAGAAAAAAGCGGCCGAGGAGGCATTCCCCGCGCCCGCCGATGGTTGGAAATCTTTCAAAAACTATCTTTCCAAAAACAAAAAACTGCCGGAAGCGGCCCGTGCGGCGGGAATTTCTGGCGAAGTCCTCCTCTATTTTTATGTCGATAAAAACGGTCGGCCCGTGCAGGTTTTGGTGGCTAAAAAACTCGGCGGCGGTTGCGACGAGGAGGCTGTGCGGCTGTTGGAAAACGGGCCGGATTGGTCGCCAGCGGGGTGCGAGGCGAAGGTTTCCATTGAATTTTAAATTCAAAAGCAAACGCAAGTTCAAAATCAAAAAGCCGCAATCGAAAAAAATCAAAACCGGGTTCAAATATCAAAAACAAACCCTTCCGCCGCCAGTTCCCGATAGCGGGATGTGTCGAAACTATAAAGCCGCGCCGGGCGGTGCGCGACCCGCTCCTGGATCTCGCCGAGGTCGATGAGGAGTTCCATGGCGAGTATTTTTTTGCGGAAGTTCCGTTTGTCGAGCTCCATGTCGAGGATGGATTCGTAGAGGTGTTGCAGTTCGGTGAGCGTGAATTTTGGCGGCAAAAGCTCGAAGCCGACCGGGGCGTGGCGCACCCGTTTTTTGAGCCTGCCGAGGCA
>JANOQP010000314.1:0-6835 GCA_031414895.1 Saprospirales bacterium | reverse complement strand
CGCAAATTCATAGATCTTGCCCTGCCAGTTTTCGGGCGCATCGCCCTGCTTTTTGAAGTCGTCCACGAGGTCGTCAAAGAAAAAAGAGAGCGCGGAACAGTTGGTGAAAAGCCGCTTTTCGGCCGCCGTCCGGGGCTTGCCGCGCAGGGCGCAAAAGACGCTCGACAAGTAGGTGGTGCCGTAATAATAGTGCTGCAACCGCCGCAAGTCCTTGCCGGTCAAAACGGACGGATAGGGCAGCCCCAATTGGAGCATCGCGCGGCGGGCAAGGTGCCAATTGGCGCGGGCAAAGGCCGCCGTCGCCCAAAAAACGGCGAGCGCGAGGTAAAAAAGATGGAACAATCGGGACATTTTTTGAATTTGGGCGGTCAAATCTTCAACAAAAAAAGCGTCCCCGGTTGCTTTCGGGAACGCTTTTTTTCGCGCCTTGAAACGGTTGCGAAGTTTTCTAAACTTCCTGACCGCAATCGCCCGCGCTCAATTCTTCTCGATCTTCTGCGAGGCGACCACGTTTTCACCTTTATATATACGACAGTAATAAATGCCGGCGGCGGCCTTTGTGAGGTCAAATTGTTGGGTAAAAAGGCCCTCGGCCAGTTCCTCGCGCTCCTCGCGGGCGATCTCGCGGCCATCCTCGTTCGTGATGACGACCGAAAATGGCTGGTTCGATTTGCCCGAAAACGAGACGGTGACGTTTCCGGAGGTCGGGTTTGGCGTGGCCGAAAAGTCGCTCAAGCTGAAAAAACTGCCGCCCGACGACCAATTTTCGGGGTTGCTGTCCCTGTTTCGGTTTGAGCCACGGCCCTGGTTTTGGTTCCAGCCGCGCTCGAAATCGCGCGACCAATCCTCGGCGCGGCGCTCGATGTCGCGGCCAAGTTTTTCGCCCTCGCGGCCGAGCCGCTCGCCCATTTCCTCCATCCGTTCGGCAAGTTCGGCGGCGCGTTCGCCAGCTTTTTCGGGATTGTCAAGATCGAAATCGAAATTGCCGCCGAAGCCGTTGGAAATGCCCTCGCTGTCGCAATTGCCGCAATCATCGGATATTGTTTCGCCGAGGGTCATGGTTGCGTTTTTTTCCTTCCCGTTTCGGAGAAAGGTCACTTTCATTTCCGCTCCGGGCGTTTTTTCCCAAAGGTAATTGTTGAGCTGGTCGCTGGTCGAGATGCTGGCCTCATCGAGCTTCGTGATGATGTCGCCCTCCTCCAATCCGGCGCGCCAAGCCTGGCTTTTGGAGGTGAACCCGGTAATGCGAACGCCGCCATTTTGCCAATCCGTCTTCGGATAGATGCCCATGAACGCCTTTTTTCCGTCGCGGGCCTTGCCGTTGGCCTCGTCGCGGCGCACCATTTTGAGGTCGCTCGAATATTTCGGCTTGTCCGAAAGGTTGGCCTTCGCCGTCATTTCCTTGTTGAAACGGAGGTATTTCACCTCCACTTGGTCGCCGTTTTTGTAGCCCCGGAGTTCCTTTGACAGTTCGCGGGTGCTGTTCACGTCGTCGCCATTGATCGCCAACAGGATATCGCCGCGCTGCAAACCGGCCTCGGCGGCTCCGTAGCCCTTATAAACGCCCTCGACCAGCACGCCCTCTTCGAGTTCGGGGTAATCGGTGGTCGAAACGCCGAGGAAAGCGGGGCCTGTCTTGACCGGGCCAGCGTTGGTGTTCTGTGAAAATGCGGTGAAAAAAGTGGCCATCAGGGCGAGGCAGAGAAAGGTGCGGTTCATTTTCATGTCCAAATTTTTTAATTGAAAAAGGTGAGCAAAACTGGGTTTTGATACTGAATGACCGCGCCTTTTTCGACGGGTTGCACGGGTGGGCAGGTTTTTGGCTTTTTTTTTATTGAAACTGGGACAGGTTTTGCTTTTAAAAAAAACGCGCCCATCCATATGGCCGATCATTTCGCCCGCCGCGTCCCCGCCGTCGTCAAATGGTCGCCGCAATGCCCGATGACGAGTTTTTTCAGGCCCTGGTCAGCGATAAAATGGATCCGCAAATGCCGCCCACCCTTGTTCAATTTAATGTGCGGCATGAACTCGCGGAGCTGTCCGGCGTGCTCAAAAAGCCGTTCGCGTTGGCTTTGCTCGTTGGCTTTCGTGTGCTTGTTGTCGGTGTACGAAAGTTCATGGCCCGTTTGGTCCTTGAATTCGTGCATGATCGTGGCCGTGTCGGCGTTGCGCTCAAAATGGAGCGGCCAAAGCACGGTCCCCATTTGAAAGAGCGTCGTCCATGCCGTCGCAAGGTCTTCCCAATCTGCCGCCGCCGCCGATTCGTGGGCCGACGGAAGGAGAATCAGCCGCTCCGAAAACAGGTTTTCGATGATCCGCAGGGCATCGGGCAATCGTTTTGGCAGGTTTTCGAGCTGCAAAAAAGTGGTCGATTGGAGCACCGCCGAACGGTCAGCCGACCCGGCCTCGCGCAGTTTTCGCGCCTGTTCTGTGAGTTCGAACTGCATTCGGGCCAAAATCCGGGCGGCCTCGGCGACATCCAAGGCGAGGGCCTCGGTCTCGATTTCCTTATGTTCGATGAGGGCTTTTAGGTGGTCGTTTTTTTCGCGCAGGTCGTTGTTTTCATCGTCCATCATCTGAAAAAAGGCGCGGGCCTCCTCGTTTTTGGCCAGTTCGAACCGCATCGAATCCATCCTTTTTAGCCGTTCGCGGTGCGAAACATCCTCGAGCGTCGCGACAAAATTGAGGAACGGCCATTTTCGCGGCTTCAAGAATTGGAGGAAAACGGCCAGCTCCAGTTCGCCGGCTGACGCAAAATTTTGCCACAAAAAATAGCGGTGCCGTGTATGGTCGTCCGCGGATTCCATGTCCATGTCCGGGAAATAGACCCTGATCCCGTCGTGGCACCGGTAATATCCGTAGGCCGAGCCGAGCAGGTGCTTCAATTTGCTCTCCACCAAAAAATTTTGGTAAAAAAAGACGTGCGCGTTCATCGCAAGCAGGTCGGCAAAAGTGTTTATCCGAAAATCGAACAGCTCCGACAGTTCGATCAAATTGACCAAAACGACGGGCAATTGCCGCGCCGGTGCGTTCAAAAGGCGCAAAAACCCCTCTTCCTGTCCAGAAAGCAGCTCTTTTGGAAAATCCGCGACCGATTCGGAATTGATGGCGACCGACCATTCGGGCCTGTCAAAAAAACGGAATGCCAGTTCCGGCACCTGTGGCGCGGGCAGTTTTTGCCCCATTTGCCCCGGCGGGTCGAAAAAGGAATGCCCCAAAACGATGTCCATGTTCCCCTTTTCTGGGCGAAAGTTCATGCCAATGTCCGTTCGCCAAGACCGTCCTCCGACCGTCGGGTCGCGCTGTTCGAACCGCAGGGCCCAGTGCAGCGGCGGTTCTCCCTCGGCCTGTTCCCCGCGAAAAACACGGGTCGAGATCCGCACGTCGGGCAGGTTGCCAAACCATTCGCCGCCCGCAAAAAGCCAGGTCCGGATGATGCCAGAAAGGTCGGCGTTGCGGTCGCGCAGTTCGTCGAAAAGCCATTCGCCGACAAGTTTCACGAGGCTTTGCCAATGGTCGCCTTCTCGGTTTTGGTTGAAATGAAGGGTAAAAAAAGAACGGTAATGAAGTTGATGACGCATTTTTGGGCCGGTTTTATAGGCTCAAAACATAGCCCAAATTGAGCAGTTCTTGGCTCAACGGTTTCATTTGAGCAATGGCATCCGCAAACGGCGTGTACGAAATCTGGTCGTTCGTCAGGCCGATCATCACGCCTTTTTCGCCGCTCGTCAATGCCTCAACGGCGGCAAAACCGAGCCGCGAGGCCAGCACCCGGTCCTGAAAAGTGGGCGAGCCGCCGCGCTGCAAATGCCCGATAATCGCCACGCGGGTGTCGTAATGGGCGTATGCGGCCTTCACTTTTTCCGCGATTTCGGATGCGTTGCCCAGTTTGCTGCCCTCGGCGACGATGATGATGCTGAAAAGTTTGTTCCGCTGGACCCCTTTTTTGAGGCTTTTCACAACGTCGTCGATGGTGTACTCTTTTTCGGGGATCAAAATGCCGCCCGCACCGCCCGCGATGGCCGTGTTGAGCGCGATAAAACCGGAATGGCGGCCCATGACCTCGACAAAAAACAGCCGGTTGTGCGAGTCCGCCGTGTCCCTGATCTTGTCCACCGCATCGACGGCGGTGTTCACGGCAGTATCGAAACCGATGGTAAAATCCGTCCCAAAAAGGTCGTTGTCGATGGTCCCCGGCACGCCAACGAACGGGATTTCGGGATATTCCGCCATAAAAGCGGCCGCGCCCGTGAACGTCCCGTTGCCGCCGATGGCCACGCACCCGTCGATCTCGTTCGCTTCGAGCGCCTCAAAAGCGAGCCGCCGCCCCTCGACGGTCATGAAACGCTGGCTCCGGGCGGTCTTCAAGATGGTGCCGCCCCGGTGGATGATATTGCCGACATCCGCCGTTTCGAGGCGTTTCATGTCGCCATTGATCAGCCCCTCGTAGCCGCGCATCACGCCATAGACGTGCAAATCCTTGTACGTTGCGTTGCGGACGACGGCGCGGATGGCCGCGTTCATGCCCGGGGCATCGCCGCCGGAGGTGAAAACGGCAATCCTCTTTATTTCTTTGTTCATATTTTTTAAAGCAAAGGGCAAAAGTCAAAGGTCAAAATTTGATGGCAGGGTTGCCCCCTTTTTCACTTTTGACTTTTTCCTTCCAACAAGTGGAATTCGCCCAAACTATAAATGGGCTTTCGAATGATGCGGCCCAGTTTCATGCCGCGCTTTTCGAGCTCATTGTGCAAGATCTCTTCATAATGGTGGGCAATCGAACCGACGAAATTGATGGGCAGTTTTTGGTGGTCTTCATATTTGCGCACCTGTGTGTCGAGGAACTCGGCGAAACATTTTGCCACAATTTGTTGAATTGAATAGTGCGTTTTGTGCTCCGCGAGGAATTTTGAGAAGCCGGCGAGATAAACGTTCGTCCCGACCATTTCATAGACCCGGTCCTTGATGGCATGTCCGCCCTCCGGGTATGCCTCGTCGAATGCTTTTTCGATTTCCGGGGGAAGTTCGCGGTAAAAATAGGCCCGCAAAAGTGCCTTGCCGAGGTGCGTCCCGCTGCCCTCGTCGCCGAGCAAATAGCCGAGGCTCGGCACGTTGTCGATGACTTTTTCGCCGTTGTAAAGACAACTGTTCGACCCCGTTCCGAGGATGCAACAAATGCCCGGGAGCGACCCGCAGGTTGCCCGCGCCGCTGCCAAAAGGTCATGGTCGACCTCCACTAAAGCATTGACAAACAACGGCTTAAGTGCTTTCGCGACCATTTCGGCGCGGTGCTCGTCGTGGATCCCGGCACCATAATAATAGATGGCGGAGACGGCCTCGGCGTCCAATTTTGGCACCAATTGCGCGGCAAGCGCCTTTCGGATATCGCTCGTCGAATGGAAGAACGGGTTGAACCCCTGGGTGCTTTCGAGGCGTTGGTGGCCGTTTTTTTCGAGGATCAGCCAATCGGCCTTAGTACTGCCGGCATCTGCGATGAGTATCATGGTTTCCCAAATTTCGTTATCCGACAAATGTAATGTGTGCCAAAAACACGAAGTCTTTTGTGGCCGTTTTTTTTTGGCCAAATAAATTTTATTTTAAAAAATATCTTCAATAATTTGTTTTTAAGAAACAAATAGTTTGACATTTGGCCCAATAAATTTTTCACCGATAAAACATTTCTGGTCATGCAAAAAATAGACTTCATCGGCGGAAAACATCAGCACAGGACAAATTTTTCACCCGTCAACGGGCCGGCTTTTTTTGAAAAAAACGGGATCAAGCTCATCCTCCTCGCCGCCGTCGCGGCCATGGTCTGGAACGGGCAGATCTCGCTTTCGGTCAGTTTCGGCGACGATATTTTTTCACAAAACAGGGCCGCGCCGACGGGCAGGGCCACAAAGGCCGCACTCCTTTCAGAGGTCGATAATCCGCGCGGAGCGGTCAAAAAACGGCCCGGCATCCGGCTGCCCGATGGCCCAGCTGGCAGTTTGACCTGCTCGATCGACCCGAACTTTGCCAAAAGGAACGGCCTCGACGGCGGTTTTGTGGCCGAGAAAAACAGGCTTTGCGCCGAGTACCTCGAAAAATTCGCACCCATCGCGACGGCGGAAATGCGAAAGTTCGGCATCCCGGCGAGCATTATTTTGGCGCAGGGACTGCTCGAAAGCGATGCCGGGCAAAGCAAACTTGCCCGAACGACGAACAACCATTTTGGGATAAAATGCTTCTCTAAAAAGTGTGCAAAAGGGCATTGCGCCAATTTCACGGACGATTCGCACAAGGATTTTTTCGTGAAATACCCGTCCGCTTGGGGCAGTTTTCGGGCGCACAGCACTTTTTTGCGCTCGGCGGGGCGATATGCCGCTTTGTTTGAATTGGAGAAAAACGATGTCGACGGATGGGCGAGGGGCCTTTCCCGGGCCGGGTACGCTACCGACAAACGGTACTCGGAAAAGCTGTTGGCGATCATCGCGGCCTTCGATTTGACGCGGTTTGATGGGTAGCCAATTCCATTGGGGCCCAGCTTTTTGACAAACGGAATTTTCGATGCGGATTTGGTCCACGGTTGCGAAACTTGAAAAAATTTCGTGACCGTTGATCAAAGCCCAGCTGCCCGCAATAGCTCGTTTTCGAGCTGCAACACCTCAAAACGCGCCAAAACGGACTGTTCCCGTGCCGTGGCCAACCGGGTCTGGGCATCGAGCATCTCGATGGGCAGGGCTTGCTGCTGGCGGTATTTTGCCCGGACAATATTGAAGATCTCGAGCGCGGCGGTTTCCCTTTTTTGCGCCGAGGCGATGCCCTGAAAAGCGGTTTCCCATGCGAAAAAAGCCTG
>JANOQP010000313.1:0-18766 GCA_031414895.1 Saprospirales bacterium | reverse complement strand
CTCTGGGGCTGATGGCTAAGTTGTTACAATTTTTCAAAAAAACAACCGACAATGCCTTCCCGCCGGAATTTCCTCAAAACAACCGCCCTCGGCACTGCCGCCATTTTGCTCGAGAATTGCACAAACCCGGCCCAAAAACCGGATGTTCTCCCCAAGATCACTCAAAAACCGGCGCCGACCATCATCGCCACCTGGAACCGCGACAAGGCCGTCGCCGAGGCATATTCCATTATCAGGAAAGAAAACGGCTACTCCCTCGACGCCATCGAAGCGGGCGAACGTTGGCAAGAATCCGACCCGACCGACCAATCCGTCGGCATCGGTGGACTGCCCGACCGCGACGGTTTCGTGACGCTCGATGCCTGCATCATGGACGAAAAAGGGAACGCCGGCTCGGTCTGTTTTGTGCAAAATTTTCTCCACCCGATCTCGATCGCACGGCGCGTGATGGAAAAAACGCCGCACGTCATGCTCGTCGGGGCGGGCGCGGAGAAATTTGCCGAGGCCGAGGGATTTGAAAAAGGAAACCTTTTGACCGAAAAATCCCGCGCCGATTGGGAGGCATGGAAGGTGAAAAGCGAGTACAAACCGGTCGTCAATATCGAGCGGCACGACACGATCGGCATGGTCGCGATTGACGGTGCCGGGCGGCTCGCCGGGGCCTGCACGACGAGCGGAATGGCCTTCAAGATGCACGGGCGCGTGGGCGATTCGCCAATAATCGGTGCCGGGATGTTCTGCGATGGCGAGATCGGCGCGGCCTCGGCGACCGGGCAGGGCGAGCTGATGCTCAAAACATTGGGCAGTTTTTTGGTCGTCGAGTTCATGCGCAACGGCCTGAAACCGGAGGCCGCCTGCCGCGCCGCCGTTGAGCGGATTGCCAAAAAATGCGACATAAAAGATGCGCAGGTCGGTTTCGTGGCCATCAACTTGGCGGGCGAAACGGGCGCGTTCGGGCTGCGGGCAGGGTTCAATTACACGGTCGCGCGGGCAGGGGAGGTGAAGGTTTTTGAGGCGGGGTTTTTGGTCAATTGACCCCCAAAACCACAAACCCAGCCCTTTTCAGCCCCGCCAAAACCCCCATTTTTCCGCCCAAATGCCCCGCGCCAATGGCCGAAAAAGTCGGCATTTCGAGCGAAAAAGCGGCAATCCTGTCCACCATCCGGTCGTTGCGCTCGAAAATGAGCGGCTCGCGGAGGCCGCGCGCGTTTTTCCTCGCCACTTTGTAAAGTTTGCGGACATCGCCCGCCGCGTAGGTTTCGAGCATCCGCAAGACCTGTTTTTTCATGCGCCCGTGATTTTTTACCATCCAGGTCAGGTTTTGGGCGGCATCCTCGATGGGCAATTTCCCGAAGACGGCCACTTGTTCTTGAAAGGTCTCGACGCCAGAAATCTGCAGCCCCTTTTTTTCGGCAAATTCGAGCAGCGCCTCGTCGAGCGGCACGGTCGATTGGCTGCCCAAAAACGGCTCGGCGAGCATCGAACTGACGACCACCGGGTGCAAGTGCCGGAACTGCGCCGACGGCAATTTATGGTCGGACATCAACCGTTTTTCCAGTTTTTTGAAAGCGGGTTTTGTTAAAAGTGCATCGAGCATTTGGCCCACCGGCAGCCGGGTCGAGGCCGTGAAGACCGCGTGGTCGGCATCCCGCAAATTGAACTCGGCGGCAAACCGGGCGCACTTTTCGAGGGCCGTTTTTGCCTTTTCAAAATGCGCGAACGCCCGTTCGTCGCGAACGTGCATCGTCCCGAAAAGGAACGAAGGGGCAGGCGCAGCGGGATGCCGCAGTTCGAAAAGCATGGTGGTCGGGGTGTTTTTGACGGGCATATTTTTGCATTTTTTTGTTGAAGGGACGCGGCAAAGTTCACCAAAAAACCGCCCGGGCTGCCCATCTTTTCTACTTTTGCGCCCAGTTAAGTGATTGCTCGAAAATAATCAGGCATTTCAATTTGCCCCGGAGTGGCCGTTGTTCGGCCTCCTCGCCAACAACACAATCTTCATTCAGGCCAATTGAAATTTTTTGGCAAAATAATAATTGTTGTTGGCGGGGACGCCCAACAACGGCCACTTCGGGTTTCTAAAAAACACTCGATTATTTTCGAGCAATCACTTAAAAACAACCTTTTTTATCTGAACTATGATTTTTTTGATTGATTTGATTGGTATGATTTAAGAATCGCAGCAATCAAACGAATCAAAAAAATCATAGTTCAGATAATGAACTTTCGAGAAAACAGATGCAGAACGAACTGCCCAAGACGCTCCGGCTGACCGCCCTCGTGGCCGCTTTTTTGGTCGCCTTTTCATTCGTCTCCGATGAATGCGACCTGGGCATTTTTACCTTAAAAAAATTGGACATTTTGGCCGATGTCCGGAAGGATACGGTGCAATTGGTCGTTCCCGAAAATCAGGATCCTGCGACGACGGCCACTTTTTTATCCAAAAAAATGGTCGCAGACTGCCCGGACAGCCTCGTGTGTTTTGAGGATTTTTCCCAAAACGGCGGTGCGCTCCGGCTTTTTTTCCAAAAAATCGAGTCGATGAAAACGAGCCGGAGCGGGCAGGTGCGCGTCGCTTTTTTCGGCGATTCTTTTGTCGAGGGCGATATTTTGCTCGCCGACCTGCGCGACACTTTGCAAAAACGATGGGGCGGGCGCGGCACCGGTTTCATGCCGATGGCCGGGACGACATCGGGGCTGATGCGCTCCGTTAATTTTTCGAGCGGCAACGGCTGGGATTTGAAGGACATCGTGCACGACGAAAAAGGGCCGTTTTTTGGCATCGGCGGCCATGTTTTTTTGCCGCGCAGCACGTCGAGTTGGGCCAATTATGAGTCGTCCCGTTTTTTTCCGGCGACGGGAAAATGGTCGGAGGTGCGTATTTTTTACCAAAAAAACGACTCATTCGCGGTCGCCTACAAAATCAACCAAGCTGAAAAAATCGTGGAAAACGCCCGGTTTGGCCCCGAAATAGAACAGTTTCGAGTGAAATCAGGGGGGATGGACGCCTTTGCCGTTTCGTTCGGGCCGGTCGCGGGGCTGTCGGTTTTTGGCTGTTCGCTCGAGGACCCGACGGGTTTTTACATCGACAATTTTTCGGTGCGCGGCAACACGGGCGGGCGGCTCAAAAAGGTGGACGCCGCCGTTTATCGCCGTTTCGACGCGCTCTTGAAATACGATTTGATCGTCATGCAATATGGCATGAACGCCGTGACCTCGAAAACGAACAATATCCCGTGGTACGAAAAAGAGCTGGACGAGGCCATTGTTTTGATGAAACAAAACTTTCCCGGACGGCCCATTTTGCTCGTCGGCTGCCCGGACCGGGGCAACAAAACGGGTGGCGAGATCCACACGATGGCCGCCGTGCCGCTGATCGTGGCGATGCAACGGCGGTTGGCGGAAAAACACGGGCTGCTTTTTTATGACCTTTTCACTGCGATGGGCGGCCCCGATGCGACGGTCCGGCTGGCCGAAATGCGGCCCATTTTGGCCTATAAAGACTACACGCACCTCACCCACGAGGGCGGAAAAATGATGGGTTTGCGAATGGCGCGGGCGTTTTTTGAGGCACAGAAATCATATCAAAAGCCGCCGAATTTTTAGTCGCAAATTGCCCGAAAACCTAAATTGGTTGTAACTATTTACCACATAGGCACAATAGATGTTTTCACATAGCCCATATAGATGATTGCAAGCAAAAAGGCTATGTTTTCTATGTGAAATCCTCTATTGTACCTATGTGTTAAATAGTTACAATTGGTTTTTTACGAAATCGCCTTTTCAAAACAGACCGAGTTTTCCACCCCGATATATTGCCCGAAATTAGGCACGGCGCGGTACCCGTTTTTCAAATAAAGTGCGATGGCCTCCGGTTGTTTTTTCCCCGTTTCGAGGGTCGATTTTTCAAAACCAAGCTCGGCGGCCCAGTTTTCGAGGCCGTCCAAAATGGCCGACGCAATGCCCCGGCCGCGCATTTCCGGCGGCGTGAACATCCTTTTTATCTCGACCGAGTTTTCGGAAAACGGCTTGAAAGCCCCGCAACCGACCGGGGTTTCGTTTTCAAAGGCCACGATGACGTGATTTATCAATGCGATTTTGTTGAATTGGGCATAAAAACCATGCTCCTCGCCGTCGCGAATGGCGAGATCCGCATCGAGTTGGGGGACGAGTTTTTGAAAATCAAGGTTGGAGGAATCGGTGCGGACAAGATTTATTTCCATTTTTTTAGAAAACCTTTCCCGGGTTCAAAATCCCGTTCGGGTCAAAAACCGCTTTTATCCCTTTCCGCAGGGCCATTTCTTTTTGGGAAAAAACAATCGGCAGCCACCTTTTTTGCGACCAGCCGATGCCGTGCTCGCCGGAGATCGTGCCGCCCAGTTCACGGACTTTTTCAAAGATCTCGCCGATGCCGAGCGGCACTTTTTCGAGCCAATCTTGTTCCGAAATGTTTTCTTTCAGCACATTAACATGCACGTTCCCATCGCCCGCATGGCCGAACGAAACGGTCTGAAAACCGTGTTTTTGCCCCGTTTTTTTGATAAAATCCATCAAAACGGGCAATTCGGCGCGCGGCACGACGGTATCGAGTTCGAGGAAAACACCGCCCATTTTGACCGCCGGGCCCACGGAACGCCGCAGCCGCCAGAGGTCCGTTTTTTGCGCATCGCTGTCCGCGAAAAGGATTTCGCCGACCCCAAATTCGGCCAAGACCTCGGCTATTTTTTCACAATCAACATAAAGCGGGGCCATTTGGGGGCCGTCCACTTCGATGATCAATTGAGCCTCGGTTTCGGGTTCGACAGGAAATGGGCTGCTCCCAAAATAGGCGATGGCGCGGATGACTGCCTCGCGCTCCATGAATTCGAGCGCACTCGGCACGATGCCCGCCCTGAAAATCGCAGAGACCGCCGCACTCGCCTGTGCCATCGACGGGAACGGAGCGAGCATCAGCAAATTGAACGCCGGGAACGGGATGAGTTTCAGCCAGATTTTCGTGACCACACCGAGTGTCCCTTCGCTGCCGACGAAAAGCTGGGTGAGGTTGAGGCTGGTCGAATTTTTGAGCGTCCGTGCGCCCGTGCGGATGGTTTCGCCGTCGGCGAGGACCACTTCGAGGTCGATCACATAGTCTTTGACGACGCCATATTTGACCGCCCGCGGGCCGCCCGCGCCTGTCGAAACATTGCCGCCGATGAAACTGGAGCCCCGGCTGGCGGGGTCGGGCGGGTAATAAAGGCCGCGTTCTTGAAGGGTGTTTTGCAAAAACTCGGTGACCACGCCCGGCTCGACGGCGACCTGCAAATTACGCTCGTCGATGTCCAAAATGCGGTCGAAACGGCGCATCGAAATGACCGCACCGCCATGCACCGGGAGCGCACCGCCGGACAGCCCCGTGCCTGCCCCGCGCACCGTGACGGCGATGTTATTTTGGTTGCAAAAAGCAAGAGTTTGACTGATTTCAGCTGTATTTGCTGGAAAAAGGACGGTTTCTGCGCGAAATTGGGTCTCGCTCGTCCGGTCTTGGCTGTTTTCCGAAATCACGTTTTCGTCGGTTGAAACGTGCTGGTCGCCCAATATTTCCCGAAAAAAAAGGAGGTCGGGCTGGTCTATTTTTTTGAAACTCTTCATTTTTTACCGGCGGTTTCAGCCGCCGAATTTCATCAATATTTTTCCACAAACTTTAGGTCAACGGCGGCTGAACCCGCCGGTACGTCACGGGGTAAATTTGTAGCCGACCCCGCGAATGGCGTGAAAAAAGCGCGGGTTTTTTTGGTCGGCCTCAAAATATTTTCGGAAGCTCAAAATGAAATTGTCGATTGTCCGGGTGCTCGGGAAAACATCGTAGCCCCAGACGGCCTGCAAGATCTGGTTGCGCGAGACGACCTCGTTTTTGCGGTCGATCAGGAGCTTGAGGAGCATGGCCTCTTTTTTGGTCAATTTGAGTTCGCCCGCCGCCGTCCGCGCCTCGAAAGTGCTGAAATTGATGAAGTTGGTGCCAAATTCCGCCGTTTCGGAGATTTCGCCGGCCGCGCGCGTGCTGCGCCGGACGAGGCCGTGGACGCGCAGGAGGAGTTCTTCGAGATTGAATGGTTTTGTCAAATAGTCGTCCGCGCCTTTTTTCAGCCCTGCGATGCGGTCGGCGGCCTGGTCTTTTGCCGTCAACATCAGGATTGGGACGGTCGGATTGGTCAGCCGGACTTGCTCGGCGAGGCTCAAACCGTCCACTTCGGGCAGCATCACGTCGAGCAAAAGAAGGTCAAAATGTTGCTCGGCGATTATTTTTTGAGCCTTTCGGCCATTGCCCGTCGTGACAACCTCGAAGCCCTCGATCTCGAGGTTGAGCTTGATGGTGTCGCGGATGTTTTCTTCGTCCTCGACGAGTAGGATTCTCATGGTTGTTTGAATTTAATTGACCCAAAAACTTTTCACCCCATCAAAAATGCGCTCGATGAACCGCCTTTTTTCGGTGATGATATGCGCCGTCCCCTCCATTTTTTGTTCAAAAACGAGCGTTTTCCCATAAGACGTTTTCAGCCCTGCTGGAAGATTGACCAAAATTGGCAAAAGCCCGTTTTTCGGCACGGCGGACTTCGATTCGACAAAGCCCTCGATTTGTCCGTATTCCTGATAGGGGAAATTTTCGAGCCGCACGAGGACTTTTTGACCCGGTTTCACCTTGCCCGACCCGGTGATCGGCAATAGAACGCGGCCGATAAGTTCGGCCTCGCCCGACGGCACGATGGCCATGAGCTCGTCGCCTTGTTTGACGAATTGTTGCTCGCTGAAATACGACGAATTGAGGCTCACTTTCCCGTCGATCGGGGCGGTCACGAGGTATTTTTGTTGCCAATTGTCGAGGCTCGAACGCAGTTTTGAGATGCTCTCGCGCAGCGCGACAAACTTCGTGACCGAGCCTTCTTTCGAGCCGATGACCACGTCGGAAATGCTTTTGTTGATGTTCGCGATCTCGATTTCCTTGCCAATCTTGCCCGAATTGTAGCCGTCCACATCGTGTTTCATATCGATTAGGCGGGCCTGCGCGAGTTCAAGTTCGCGGAGGCTGATGACCTTTTCGGAATAAAGCAGCTGCTGCCGTTTGAAGTTTTTTTCCTCGGCCTCCAATTTTTGCGCGGCCTTCGATTGCTGGTCGCCATCGACGCGGATGGCGCGTTTCATGCTGCCGATCTGGTTTTGGAGGCTGTTGATTTTTGCAAGGTCGGCGCGGCTTTTTTCAGTATTTGAAAAAGCAAAATCCTCGAAAAGCTGCACGAAAGTGGAATAATCCCCGGCCAGTTCGCCGAGTTCGAGGTCTTTTTTCGGCTGAAAACTGCCAATGGTGCTCATGTCAAAATCCTGCAACCGATTTACGAAAGAGTCGAGTTTTTGGATGTCGGAGAGCCGTCCCGTGCTTTGCAAAATGACCAAAACCTGTCCTTCTTTCACCATTTCATCTTCTTTCACGGCCAATTTTGCCAACCGCCCCTCGCTCCGCGCGACCACATCGACGGGCGGGATGTTCGTCGTCAAAACAATCCCGGCCGGGACGATGTCGGGATATTCAACCGCCCAACTCGTCCAAAGCAAGCCAATGACAATAAAAGCGATCACCGTGGTCCCCCATCGAACGAGCCACCTGGGCGGTGTGCCGAGGATCTCTTGGACCTCATCGCTGCGGAGCTGGATTTTTTCGTGTTCGTCCATCCTTTATTAATGATGAATGATGAATGATGAATGGCGAACATCAAATTCACCATTTATTATTCATCATTATTTAATTTGAAGAGGCCTCCGCCCGCCGTTCCCAAGTCCGGTCGAGGCTCGTTTGGTCAAAAATTTTGGAAAAAACCGCGCGGTCGAGGTCGTTGAAAACAATGCCCCGGCGCGACATGACATTTTGCGCGGTCTCGAAAATATCGTCGAGCCGCCACGTTTGGTAGCCCAAAATGCCGCCCCAGGCGAACGACGGGATGAAGTTGCGCGGGTAGCCGGCCCCGAAAATGTTGCAGCCGACGCCGACGACCGTCCCCGTGTTGAACATCGTGTTGATGCCCGCTTTTGAGTGGTCGCCCATGATGAGGCCGCAAAATTGGAGGCCGGTGGGCTCAAATTTTCGGCTCGAATGGTCCCAAAGTTTGACCTCCGAATAGTTGTTTTTGAGGTTGGAATTGTTCGAGTCCGCGCCGAGGTTGCACCATTCGCCGAGGACGGCATCGCCGAGGAAACCGTCGTGGCCCTTGTTGGAATTGGCGAACATGACCGACCGGGCAATCTCGCCGCCCGCCCGGCAGCCGGGGCCGATGGTCGTCGGGCCGTAGATCTTTGCGCCCATTTTCAGGATCGCGCCCGCGCCGATCGAGATGGGGCCGCGCAAGATCGAGCCTTCCATGATCTCGGCGTTGCGCCCTATATATATGGGCCCGGCGGTCGCGTTGAGGATGCAACATTCCATTTTCACGCCTTCCTCCAAAAAGATGTTTTCGGCGGCGAAAATGCGGTTGGTCGGCGAAACGGGCTTTGAAAAGCGGCCTTTTGTGAGCAGTGCGAAATCGAGCTCGAGGGCTTTTTCGTTCTTCGTGAAAAAATCCCAGAGCCGTTCGATGCAAAAAAACGGGGTTTTGGCGAGGTCGATCGGGAGGCCTTCGAGGTCGTCGATTTCCTCGTCGCCCATCAATTGTTCGAATTGGCCGCCGTCGAGCCGCGCCGCGATCAACTCGTCGCCGAGCAAAAGGGCCTGGTTGATGCGCAAGTTCTTGACGCACTCGACGAGTTCGGGGGTCGGCACGACACCGCCGTTGATGACGATATTGTCCTCGTCGATATGGATCGGGAATTTCTCCGAAAGGTAGTCCTGCGTGATGTAGGAGGCCGAGCCGCCGAGCCAGCGTTCCCATTTTTCGCGGATGGTGAGCGAGCCGATGCGCAGTTCGGCCATCGGGCGGGTGAAGGTCAGCGGGAGGAGCCGGTCGCGCGCCTCGGTGTCAAAAAGGATAATATTGGTCATGTTTCAAGCGGTTTTCATCCATAGTTTTTCGGGCAAAAAACAGTCCGGTTTTATGATTTTCAGAGGTTTTGGTGGATTTTTTCAACGTCCTGATCGAGCCGTAAAAGCACCTCGGCATGTGCGAACTCGAACGATTTTTTGCTTTTTTCGAGCTTTTCGGATTCGAGCGCGGCCAATTTTTCGGAATCCGTGATCGAGTTCAGCCAGCCCCCGATCTCGTCTTGCAGCCGTGTGATCTCCGATTTGTTCCGTTCGATCTGGTCGCGCAGCCGGATGGTCCCCGTTTTTTTGGAATCGACTTTTTCCTGCATTTGTACGGCGTGCGCGTTGTCGAAAGCGTCGCGTTCCTTTTCGAGCAGGTTGCGGTAATACGCGGCGGTCTCGACGAGTTTTTCCTTCGTCAGGCCCATCGTCGCGGCGGTGGTGAAGACGGATTTGATGGCCGTCGCCTCGTCCATGCCGAGCTTCAAAAGGCCAGCAGCGGATTTTTTGAACTCCAAAAAATCAAAACCGGGGAGGTTGTTTTGTTCGAGCGTTTTTGCCAAAAAGTCGAGGCTGCGCTCGTCGAGGCCGGCGGGGTCGCCGAAGATTTCTTTCATGTTTTGATGAATATTTTGCGTAATTTATTGATTATCAACGGCTTGCGGACAAATCATGGAGTTGTTTTTTTCCCGGCTGCGCTCGAATACCGTACAAAGTGCATTGTGCAGGTCGTCGGCCCGGCTGGTCAGGAACGAATTGGAGAACCGGGTAAAGGTCGCGTTTTCCAATTGGGCAAATTCCCAAACGTCGCCGTTCGTGACGATGCCGAAAATAGGTTCCGCAGGTGTCCCGTTGATTTTTTGCGCCGTGATCATGCCCAAAACGCATTGGGCCCAGCCGCCGATGAAATCGTCCTTTTTTGCCTCGACAATGGCGATGTGCGGGTGCTCAAAAAAAATCTTTCCCATTGGCGAACGGCGCGAAATGACATAATCCGGCACCCCGGCGAGCTCTTTTCCGAACTTGATCGGCCGCTCCACCCAGATCAGGAACTCCGCTGCGTAGCGTTTCCATGCCTCGAGCAGCATCGGCGAAATGACGTATTCGCGGAGCGCGCTCTCCGAGCTTTTATAGTCGAGGTTTTCCATGATAAATGCCATGTCCGAAAGCGTGGCCGGGGAAACGGAGAAGTCTGTCTGGGGCAGCAACTTGCCGTCCTCGTACCTGATCGCCCAAGTTTTGAGCACCTCGTCCAGCGATTTTTCCTTTCGGGTGAATGCCATTTTTTAATGGTTTTGTCTCAAAATGAGCCGTTTTATGCCGAAAAACTCGTCCCGCAACCGCAAGTCTCTTTCGCGTTCGGGTTCTCAAAAGTGAAGCCCCGGTTGTTGAGGCCGCTGACGAAATCGATTTCCATCCCGATCAAATAAATAGCGTGGGCTTTTTGCATCAGCACGCGCAGGCCGCCGATCTCGTACATTTCGTCGGCCTCTTTTTGGGTGTCGAAGCCCAAAATATAGGTGAAACCGCTGCACCCTCCGCCCTTCACGCCGATGCGGAGGGCATAATCGGAGGGGATTTTTTCGTTGGTGCGGATCTGGTTCAATTGCGCAACCGCATCCTGCGTGAGCGTAACCGGGAGCGTCGAAACTGGCGCGGCGGCCAATGGCCTTTCCAAAATATCAGTCATCGTGGTCTGTTTTTTTTTGAATAAATGACGGTCAAAAGTAGCAAATTGAACCCAAAACGGGCATAAAAGTTCAGAAACGCCGCATCAAATATTCGAGGTTTTCGAGGTTGATGGGCCATTTCAGGACCTTCGCCGCCTGTTCAAAAGTGAACCAGCCATGCCCGTCGTGTTCGTCCGAGATGGCCACTTGCGCCGATTGTTCGGGCGTGAGCCATGTGTAAAAGACCGTTCCGCTCCAGACAAAATCGCTCTTGGGCATCTCGACAATTTGGTTTTCGCGCATCACAATCAATTGGCCCTCAACGAGTTGGACCGCTGTTTCCTCAAAAGCCTCTCGGATTGCGGTCTGCAAAATGGTCTCGCCCGGCTCCTGCCCGCCTGTCGCGGGCTGCCAAAAAGCGGGATAGACACCGTGCCTTTTTCGGAGCAATAGGGCCTCGGCGGGTTGGCCGTCAGTGGGTTTTTGGAGGAGCCAGATTTCGGCACCGGGTCGGGTTCTCATAATTTGAGGAATTGTTTGGTGAGGAATCGAGGAATTGAAATTTGGGGGATTGCGCGGTCTTGCATTATCAAAACCTCAATTAAACAATTCCCCAATTTATGAAAATTGCGTTCTTTGCCGCACCGTATTTTAACACAAAAACAGGGCCACAGTTGCCCAAATTTTTTTAACCGGACACTCAAACTTTTATGAAAAAAATAGCCGTTCCCGCGCTTTTCCTTTTGTTGCCGATGCTCGTGGCCGCCCAGTTTGGCCGCACTTTTTTCGACGCAAAGACCCTCGGCGAAGTCCGCCTGTCCTTGCCCACCAAAAACTGGGTCGATGCCCTCGATTCGCTCCGCCGTTATGGCGAAAACTACCTCGCGGGCGATGCCTCGGTCGATGGCGCAAAATACGGCGGCGTGGGCGTCCGATTTCGCGGCAATCATAGTTTTCAGGTCGGGATGAAGCGCAACCCGATGGCGATCAAGCTGAATTTGACCGATAACACCGCCAATCATCAGGGCCAAACGAGCCTAAAATTGAGCTCCGCCCTCCGCGACCCGTCGATGGTCCGCGAGGCGTTGTTCTATGAAATTGCCCGAAAATACATGCCCGCTTCGCAGACGAGCTATGTGAAATTGTACATAAATGACGAATATATCGGCGTTTTCGTGGCGATTGAGAGCATCGACGATGCCTTTTTGGCTTCGCGTTTTGGCAGCTCCAACGGCGCGTTCTTCAAGGCCTCGCCCGAATACCCGCCCAAGTCGGGGCAGGGCTGCAAGTCGAAACTCCACGGCTCGCTAGAATACGAGGAGAACGTGGATTGCTACGCCAATAATTTCGAGATGTTGAGCAAGGCCCACTGGAACGACCTGCAAGACCTGACCCAGGTTTTGGCGAAATACCCCGACCGCCTCGACCAGATACTCGACATCGACCGCGCCCTTTGGATGCTCGCGCTCGATAATGTAATGGTCAATCTGAACAGCTATTTGGGTGAAAATAGCCAAAATTTCTATCTCTATCGCGATGCGAACGGTCATTTTCAGCCCATCATGTGGGACCTCAACCTCGCTTTTGGCTCCTATAAAAACGTAAAGGGCAGCGATATGTCGCTCGGCGAACTGCAAAAGCTCGACCCGCTGCTCCATGCCGACAATCCGCTCAAACCGCTCTCGAACACGTTGTTGAAAGACCCTTTTTACCGTAAAATGTACCTCGCGCATATCCGCCAGATCCTGGAAGAAAATTTTGAGAACGGCAATTACGAACGCCGGGCGCAGGAATTGCAGGGCCTCATCGTCGTTGCGTTCAGCGAGGATCGCAACAAAACCTACACGCTCGACGATTTCCAGAACGGCCTCAAAACCACCGTCGGCAAAAAATCGAAGATCCCCGGCCTCACCGAGTTGATGGCCAAGCGCGTCCGTTTTTTGAAGAGCCATGCCGAGGTCAGCCCGTTGCCGCCGACAATCGCCGACCAAAAAGTGATGGGCCGCGAAAAAATGAGCAACCAATCGGTCAATTCCTTCCGTTTGGTGCTGTCCGCCAATCGTTTCCCGAAGCGCGTCCGGGTCAGTTATCGCTTCGCCCGCGACCAATCTTGGCATACCGCATGGATGGAAGAGGGCGCGGCGACGGGCAGTTCGCGCGAGTTTTCGGCCAATATCGAGGGTCAGGGCGACGAAATCGAGTACTTTTTTATCGCCGAAAACCAGGGCGCCGTTTCTTTCAGCCCGATCGATTACGTCAATCGGCCGTACTCGGCGAAATTGAGCGAGCTCAATAAATGATTGGGCGGAAAACGTTGAAAAATGTTCAACTTTTCAAAACCAAAGAAGCTGTCACGCTGTAAGCGTCTGTCCAAAAACATAGCACGAAACTTGGCGCAGACGCTTACAGCGTGACAGCTTCTTTGGTTTTGGAGACTTTCGAAATGTTCGAAATCAGTCCGGCGACGGTTTTTGTGCCAAAAATTCACCCAAACTGCTCCAAGATCCGGATGTCCGAGACCCCGTTGCCGTGCCGGAAAACATTTATTTGGGGAAAAATCTTCTCTTTCAGCTCTTTGACGTGCGAAACGATGCCGATCTTGATGCCCTCGTTTTGCAAATTGTCGAGCGTCTGGATGGCCAGCGACAGGGCCGATTCGTCCAGCGTCCCAAAACCTTCATCAATAAATAATGACTTGATTTGCGCCCGCCGCCCGGCGAGGTCGGCCAGTCCGAGGGCCAGCGAGAGGCTCACCAAAAAGCTCTCGCCACCGCTCAACGTGTTCATCGGGCGCACGTTGTCGGCCTGATATGCGTCGACTATTTCGAGTTTCAGGTCGCCGCCAGTGGTGCGGAGCGTGTATCGTCCGTGGAGTTTTTCGAGGTGGCGGTTGGCGAGGAAAACGAGCCTTTCGAGCGTCAGTTTTTGGGCAAATGCACGGAACGTTTTGCCGTCCGCGCTGCCGATGAACCCGCGCAAACGTTCCCACCTTTTCAATGTAACCTTTTGGTTTTCAATGGATTGCATGATTTTTGAAGCCTTCGCCTGCCGCGATTTTTGGTCGTCGAGCCGGGCTTGGAGGCTGCCCATTTCCTGCAAAAGCCGTTGCCGCCCGGCATCGGTTCCGGCGAGTTTTTGGGCGGCGGTTTCGAGGTTTTTTTCGGCAAAATCCAGCTTTCGTTCCTTTTCGAGCGCGGTCATGTTTTCCAAAAACGACTGTTCCCAGCGCGTTTTTTCTTCCTGAAAGTTCTTGAAAAAATCCTCGATCTGCGCCGCTTCCTCGTTTCTCAACAATGCACCGCGCAGGTTTTCGAGCGAACCGAACTGTTTTGAGGCCGTCCATTTTTTGGTCAAAACCTGCTCGATTTCCGATTTTTTTTGCTGGCCCTCGGCCAATTGCGCCCGATTGTGAACCAATTGCTGGTTGATGGCCAAACCGTCGCGCTGCACATTTTCGAGCGCGGCCCGCGCAAATTGGTGCCGTGTTTCGAGGTCGTTCAGAAGCTCGGCAAATTCCAACCGCTCGGTTTCCGGGGAGCGGTTGCCGAAGGATTTTTCTCTTTTTGAGGTCAATTCTTGACGTTCCAAAACCGCATGATCGACCGTTTTTTGCCGCGCCCCGGCCTCTTTTGAGCAGTTTTCGAGCTGCGCAAAAAGCGCTTTTCCCAATATTTCTGCGTCATGAAAAGCGCGTTCGGCAGCCATCGTTTTTCGTTGGGCCCGATCGAAATTTGTCCGTTTTTCGTCCAGTTTTTCAAGATCGGATGACCGGGTCCTGAATGAAAATTCCAGTCCAAAATTTTGAAGGCCAGCTTTCAGTTCGGCCTCTTTTTTTTCAAATTCGCCGCGCTTTTTGGCGACATCCTCATGGAGGTTTTTGAGCGCATCTTCGTTTGCGGCACGGCTGATTTTTAGTTCGTTCAATCCCGATTGACTGGCCTCGTTTTGCCGCGCCAAATTGTTCGCAACCTTTAGTTTTTCAAAAAGCACATCGCGCACAACTCGTTGATTTTCAAGAGTTTGTGACCCATTTTTGATCATTTCGGCCAATTCTGCCCGCGTTCCAAATGCGGCTTTTTCGCCTGAAATTTTTGCCAGCGATTCCGCGATCCTTGGTAAAAAAGCGGCCTCCGATTCCTCGATTTTGACCCGGTTTTCGTTCAAAAAATCAAGCCGTTGCGCCAGCGAACGGGCATCGTTTGCGAGTTCCCGTTCCCGGTTTTCGGCGGCCTTAAAATCGGTTTCCGCGCGGTTCAAATCCTCCAAAAAAAAGTCTGTGAACGGCTTGTGCGCGGCAAAAGGGTGCTCGGTCGATCCACAAAGTGGGCAGGGCTGGCCCTCGGTCAAAAATTTCCGGGCCTCGGCGTAGTCCATGATGGCCCGCATTTGGCCGAATTTTTCGTTGGCCTCCTCGAAAACCTGTCGCCGGGAGGCCGAAAAATCGATGGCCGAAAGCAAACCGCGCTCCGTTTTGTCCAGTTCGACCGCGATGGATTCGAGCTGCTCATTGGTCGCGCTCAAATCCTGCAAAAGGGCCCAATGTTGCTCCGCCACGTCCGCCAAAACTTGCAAACTGCCCACGAGCGCGGACTGTTTTTCGATTCTTTTTGTCAATTGACCGGAGGCAGTTTCGGGGTCGGTTTCGAGTGCGTTTTTATCGATGATTTCATCTATAAACGATTGATTGTCAGCGGATTGAGCCTGCAAGTTTGCCAAAAGCCCGGTCGCCTCCTCCCATTTTTCCGCCCATCTTTTTTGTAAATTTTCGGCATCAAAAAGCTGCGCCCGCCGCACCGTCCCTTCCTCGACGATGCCTTCCAATTGCTCGGCATCCGCCCAAAATTTGGGGGTTTTATCAGCCAGTTCGGCCAAGTTTTCGTTTCCCGAAAGCCAAATTTTGTGCGCGACAAGCTGTTCGCCGATGGCAATCTGCTCGTTTTGAAGCGCGGAGTGTTTGAATTGAACAGCGTCCAATTTTTCCTTTATCGACTCAAATTCAGCTTTCGCCGCTTCCAATTTTTCATGTTGGACCAATATTTTTTCGTCCAAAACTTCCATTTCGCGGAACTGTTTTTCCGCTTCGGGCAGCCTTTTTTTGTGGAACGAAAATTCCTGCGAACGTTCCAAATGTGCCTTTTCAACCTCGGTTTTTAGGTTGCCGATCCGAGTGGTTTCAATCTCTAATCCGGTTATTTCTGTCGAAAAACGTTCGATTTCCGTGTTTTTTTCATCCAATGAATGGATTTCAACGGCCATCGGGAAGGCAGCCCGGTGCTTTTCGAGGCGTTCAAGTTCGGCTGCCGCACCCGTTTCTTTTGTGGAAATTTCGGTCTTTTGAAATTCGAGCCCGGCCGCTTTTTTTTCCAAAATATCGAGCCGTTCGAGCCAACCGATATTGCTCCGCAAAATTTCCGCCGCGATGCGCAAACCTTCCGCCTTTTGAGCCGCAACTTGCTGGTTTTCAACGAGTTGCGTAGCTGCATCGACCCCTAGGATATCGAGCCGGGAGAGGTCGGCGGTCATGTTTTCGAGCAAAATGCGCTCGCTTTTTGCCCGCTCGAACGCCTTTTTGGAAAGCTCGGAATAAACCGAAGTATCGGTCAGCCGCTCCAAAAGTGCGCTCCGTTCATTGTCGGTCGCCTTTAAAAAGGCCTCGAAATCGCCTTGCGCGAGGAGTGCCGATCGGCAAAACTGGTCGAAGTTCAGCCCGCAGGTGTCCTCGACCTGACCGCGCCGCCCGGCCGTGCTGTCCACCTCTTTTGCGCCCGACGCGACGACGGCCCACTCGCCCGAAAGTGGGTCGAGTTCGGCAAGTTCGCGGATGCTCCGAAATTTTGCCGGGTCCTTCCGGTCGCGCGTTTGCGCCCATTTTGCTCGAAAAATACCTGTTTTTGCCTCAAATTCAATCTCCGAACTGGCATCGGTTGCCCCAAAGGACATCACTTCCGCCTCGTGCAGCCGCGCCGTTTTTGCATAGAGCGCGAGCGTGATGGCATCCAAAATGGTGGTTTTGCCCGCGCCCGTGTCGCCCGTGATCGCAAAAAGCCCGGTGTTGGCGAGGGGGCCGCTGTTGAAATCGACGACCACTTCCGTGCGGAGCGAGTTGAGGTTCTTGAAATGGATGCGGCGGATTTTCATGGTCGTTTATTCGGTTTCCATCAATTCGCGAAACGTGGAAATGAGCGCGTCCTTGTCGTCCTCTTCCCCAATTATTTTCAAAAAAACATCCATTGGCGCGAGTTCGTCGAGGTTGAGCATCGAGGTTTCGCGGTTTTTTTCGCCGTCGCCCGTTGGTTTTTCGAGCCGCGTGAGCAGGTTTTCGATGGGGAGGCCGAGGCATATTTCGTGGATCTCGTCGTCGAGGCCGATGCCCGTTTTGCTGCCCGTTTTGACCGAGGTCTCGACCCAGGCGGGCAGTTCGTCGATGCCGATTTTTTGGGCAAGGGCCCTGATTTTTTCCTCGATCTCGGCGATGCTCCCGGCGATTTTGGCCAATCGGCGGATAATGGGGATTTCAATGGTTTTTTGTGAAACAAGCCCCTTTGCGGGCGCAAATTCGAGCAAAACGACCGATTTTTGGTCCGATATCTCGCTAAAGCTCAACGGGATGGGCGAGCCGGAATAGCGGATATGCTCCGTTTTTCCCACTTTTTGGGGCCGGTGGATATGGCCCAGCGCGACATAATCGAAGACCGCCGGGAACTGGTCGGCGGCGATATTGTCGAGGTTGCCGAGGTAGATATTGTTCTGCTCTTCAGCGGCCTTTGCGCCCTTTGCGAAAAGGTGGCCGGTGCCCACGATGGGCAGTTTTTGCGAAACAAACGGCTGGCAAAGTTTTGCGACCTCCGCATAATGCGCGGCAATCCCTGCTTTGATCCGGACGATCCGCGAGTCGGCGTGCTCGCCCATCGCCCCGGCGGGCAGGTCCACGGGCCGTAAAAAGGGCACGGCCGCGACCACCAGTTCGACTTCCGATCGCTCATTTTTCAACAAAACAATCTCGTCTGAAAGGTTGGCCGTCGCGCAACCGGTGACGTGCATCCCGAGGGCCTCCATCAGGCCGCGCGGGGCGTTCAAACGAGCGGGCTGGTCGTGGTTGCCACCGATGATGACGACGTGGCGGCAGGTTTTGATGCGAAGGAGCTTGCTCAAAAACTCGTAATAAATCGTCTCCGCGCTCGTCGGCGGGTTGGCCGTATCGAAGATGTCGCCCGCTACCAAAAGGCACTCAACTCGTTCACTTTCAATGAGTTGCAACAACCAATCGAACACCCGGCGATGCTCGTCGTCGCGGCTGCGGCCAAAAAATTTTTGCCCCAAATGCCAATCAGATGTGTGCAGGACGCGCAAGGGAGGGGTGAGTTTTGAGTTTCGATTGGGTAAATTTTGGGTTTTTGGGTTTCGAGTGGGACCGTTTCCCACTCGAAACCCAAAATTTTCTAGCGGTTGACGGCGAGCTTGCCCGTCCGTTGGCCTTTTTCGTTGCCGATGGAATATTGATAGACCCCGTTTGGCAGGGCCGAGGCATCAAATTCGAGCTGGTTGGTGCCCGGGAAAAGCTGCACGCGGCGACTTTCGACGCGCTGGCCCATCAAGTTAAAGACCTGAAAATCAATGGTTTCAGCCTGCAAAACTTCGATTTTGAGCGTCGTCAGGTAGCTGAACGGGTTTGGCGAAGCCTCAACGCGATAGATGGTCTTGGCCAGTTCGTCGGCAGCGACGGTGCAGGCGGCATGGCCGGTCGGGTAGGTGCGAAGGCGGTAATAACCGGGGATGCTGAGGCCCGTTGGCGCGGAGACCGGGAAATTGCCGAGCGCGGTGGCGACGGTGACGGCAATTTGGAGGTCAAAACTGTCGAGCACCGCGTTTGCCGGGACGTTGCCGAACAGCTTTACGCAGCCGAGCGTGTTTTTCAAAAATTTGCAATTGCTGGGGCTGCAAGTGTAGCCCAGCCATGTCGGCGATGGGTTTGGCGTGCTCGTAACGGCGCCGTTGGCCGCAAGTTCGACATAATTGAGGGGGATCGGGATCACGCCGAGGGGGCCTTGATAGTTGAACGTGTCCGGCACGGCGAAGGTGATCGTGAACTCGAACGCCTGGCCCGCGCAGG
>JANOQP010000312.1:0-20066 GCA_031414895.1 Saprospirales bacterium | reverse complement strand
AACAACGCTTTCGCGATCGCGGGTAATCCGATCAAATCAATCGATTGTTGGGTCATATCCGATGGTATCACTGGTGACGAGGTCTCTTGAGGTAACCCCATCATCTTTTTCAATTGGTCCACAAAAGATAAAGATAAGGAGGACAACTCATACAACCACGGTCAAAAAGGTGGGGATCCAGACCCAGATTTTGACATTTTTAAAGCCGGGACAGGTCAAAAAATTGTCCCAAGCCCAGAATTCAAGAACAAGAACAGCGGTTTTGGCCTTGCCCTTCAGGTTTCCCCGACGCTCTACATGGACCGCACCGATGACGACCCGACAAATGCCCTCGCGGTCGGGTTTGATTTTACGTTCAACCTCGGTTCGCTCCTGTACCATAAAAATGAAGCGGACAACCTTCTTCAATACGCAGATGCCTACGACCGGCCCATCGCCCAGCAGTATTTGAGTGGCATGACCGCTTTTTCTGTTGGGGCCCGCCTCGGTTTGGTCAAAAAGGCCTCCACAAAACCTTGACAAACCAACATTTTGAACCCTTATCAAATTAAAAAAAAGATGAAAAATACGGCACTCAACAATGCCCTCCTTTTGGCGGCCCTTCTTTTGATGACCGCGACCGGCCTATTTGCCCAAAAAAAAGTCCTCGGCAAGCCAGAGCTTTTCAACTCGCCGGTCGATTATTTCAGTTCGGAGTCCAGTTATGAAAAATTCCTGCGGGTCGGCACAAAGAACAAGGACAAGGAAAACGCCTGGCTCGTCATCTCCGACCGCGACGGCAATAACCTGTATGAAAAACCGACCACCAGTAGTTCGGTCATCGGGACGCTCCAGTTCCGCGATTTTTGCTATGTCATCAACGAGGAAGAGGACTGGGTCGAGGTCGTGGACGCATCCGTGGACAAACTGAAGATCGTCAACCTCAAAAAATCGCTCGGCTGGGTGCCGAAAAAGAAAATGCTGCTCTGGAACTCCGGCATCGTGCAACTTGGCACGAACATCCACCGCAAGGTGCTGCTGCTCAACCGCGCAGACGATATCATCAAGATCCTGAAATTGGAGAACAAAGAGATCGTCCGTTTTTACAAAGGCCCCGAAACGGAGGACAAAGAGACCGACCGCAAGATCTTCGATTTTTATTTTGTGATGAAAAAAGAGGCCGGGCGCGTCCTTTTGTGCGAAGAGTCGGAGGTCAGCACCTTCAACATGGACAAGATCATCGGCTGGGTGGACGAGCGCCGCTGCTCGCCGTGGAACAACCGGATCTGTTTGGAGCCCAATTTCACCCCCGAAGGTTTTGAGGAACGAAAGGCCAACCCAAAAATACAGTTGAAAGCTTTTAACACGGAAGAGGCCGCAAAAAACTGGGCCGAACTGGGCATCCCAGACAAAAAAGAGCTTTTTTGGCAAGACGACGCGGTCACCGTCCGGCGCGATAAAATGTCCAAGTCCAACCCCAACCGCTTTGCTGGCACCGTCGTCCGCTTCCCGATGTTGTACTCAACAGAGGGCGGGCAGGGCAATTTCACCTATTTCAAGAGCGGCATCATCGGCAGCATCAAGTTGAAAAAGGACGGCAGCTCCAATGTCGGCTTTGATTCCGAGATCCCGGAGGTCAATTATGGGCAGGTCACGGACGAGGTCGGCGAGCTAAACCGGCGCACCGACCATGTCAACATTTTTTTCGTCATCGAGGGCACCGACAGCACCTACGGTTTCAAAAACAGTATCCTACAGTCCATGAAGTCCATCAACTCGGAACTCGGCACGGGCATCGCCGACCTGAAATATGGCGCGCTCGTCTATCGCGACATCCCCGAGGAAAAGGCCCGTGTGAACGGACAGCCCACCAACCGGATGACGGAATACATCTCCCTGACCCCGGATTTTGACAAGGTCCTTGGCTTCATCCAAAAATCGGAGTTCCGAAATTATGAAGACCGCGACGAGTACACGGCCCTTTACCACGGTGTCCGGCAAGCGCTCACGCAGGCCGCCTTCCGGGAAAACGAGCTGAACATCATCATCATCGTCGGCAGTTATGGCGATTTCAGGGCCGACAAAGACCGAAAGGCCGCCGCGCTGAAGGCCAAACACCCCGCATTTGTGGAGGATTTCAACCCGCTCTTTGAAAACCTGACCAAAATAAACGCCCACCTCTACGCCCTGCAGCTCCGCAACGAGGGCATCCGCCCCTCCGAGGCATTTGCCAAACAGACCCAGTTCATGATACTGGAGACCGCCAAATATGCCTATATCAAGTTTTATGGCAACAAGGCCAACCCCCAATCCGCCGAACTGCTCAACAAACTTTCCTCCGACCACGGCATCCGGGTCGGTGAACCGTCCATGGCCGATGTGTCCGAGTCAAACGATATCAAATTAAAGGGCGGACGCTTTCCAAGCGGGCTTTTCAAGCCGGGCATTTACCAAAGCCTTTCCGCTTCCGAGCTTTCGCAGGCCATAAAAAGCAATGTCAAGGAATCGCTGGAATTTGAGCGGATGCTCAAAAAAATCGTGGACATCGTTTTCACAAAAGGCGGCGACGCGGACATCAAAGAGCTCGAAAGTGAGCTCAAAGTGGACATTGGCCGCTTTTTGCCCGCTTTTGCGGATATGCTCACCAAGGTCGTCCAAGAGGACAATGTCGCAAAGAATGACCTCCTGAACTCACTCGACGAAAAGTACAAGCTCTACACGGAGGCCTACCTGCCCTATTTCTATCAAGGGGCGAAAAACCCGGCCACTTCCTACGTCCTTTTTATGCCCGAATCCGAACTGGTGGACTATAAACGGACCATTTCACGACTGGTGGCCAACGCGGAATCGAGCGACGAAAAACGGCGCAACCAAATTTTTGAAACCTATATCGAATTGATTACCCAGTTTTCAGGCGAGACCGGGCTCCGCAACCGAAAGGCCGAGGACATCACCCGCGAAGAAGTCGCACAACTCATGCAGGGCCTCTATGGCTCCGGCCTGCGCCTCAACGTGCCGCTCGACTTCCGGATTGGCGACCTGCGCGACGAGAAAAAAGTATCAAGGGATGAAATCGAGGCACTGATGAGGCGGTTCAAGGAGGTCGAAAGCAATCTCGACAAAGCCCTTCGCGGCGGTGACAGTTACGATTTTTGCTACACCTCCGAATCAGGGCACCGCTATTATTGGATCGCACTCGAAGAGGCCTTTTAGCTTTTCACCCACCGCCACGATCATGAAAACCAAAGCCATCTTCCATTGCTTTTTTGTCGCCCTTTTGCTCAATATGGGCCCGACCGGGCTTTTTGGGCAGAAGAAGGTTTTGGGCAAGCCCGAACTGTTCCAGCACCCGGTCGATTATTTCAGCTCGGCGCCGAGCTATGAAAAGTTCATCAGGATTGGCACCACCATCAAGGACAAGGAGAACGCATGGGCCGTTTTTTCGGACAGGGACAACAACCCAGTTTATCAAAAGCCGACCACGGCCAGCAAGGTCACGGCCACGCTCGGCTTTCGCGACCATTGTTATGTCATCAATGAGGAAGACGATTGGATCGAGATTGTGGACGCATCCGTGGACAAACTGAAAATTGTCAACCTGAAAAGATCGCTCGGCTGGGTGCCGAAAAAAAAGATGCTGCTCTGGACTTCCGGCCTCGTGCAGTCGGGGACCAATATTTCCCAAAAGGTGCTTTTGGGAAACCGCGCCGATGAGATCATCCAGGTTTTGGCTGCCGAAAAAATGGGGTTCACCCGTCCTTTCAAAGGCCCGGAAACAAATGAAAAAGAGGCCGCCCACCGGAGTTTCGACCTTTTTTTTGTCCTGAAAAAAGAAAACGGGCGCGTCCTTCTTTCCGAAGATGGTGAATTAAGCACTTTCAACCTCGATAAAATAATCGGCTGGGTGGACGAGCGGCGGTGCATTCCGTTTTACAACCGGATCTGGATCGAGCCCAACTTTTCCGCCGACGGATGGAACGAGCGAAAGGCAAGGCCAAACCGGCGCCTCTTGGGTTTTATGACCGAAGAGGCTGCAAAGAATTATGCCGAATTGGGCATTTTGGAAGAAAAGGAGGTCGTTTGGGCGGAAGACCCCGTGACCTTGCCGAGCGAAAAAATGCCCGGTTCTGGCTCCGGCGATCCAAACGCACAGCTCATTGAAGCAATGTTGAGCGAAAAAATGTCCAACTCAAACCCATACAGATTAAGTGGGAGCGTCTTCCGTCTGCCCGTTTTATCTTCCACCGAGAGCGGCCCGGGCAAGTTCAACTATTTCAGGAGCATAGTCCTCAAAACGGTGGCCATCGAAAAAAAGGATGACGGCACGGCCTATTTCGATTCCCCACAAAAAGGGTTTTCGGATTTCCTCAACGAGATTGTCGGAGAAAATGGCGAGGCTCAAAATGACCTACAAAACACCCCCAATGAAAAAGTCCAGCTTTGGGCCGAAGCCTATTTCCCGCAAAATATCCGGGACGCGCAAAACCCGGCAACCTCTTTTGTCCTGTTTTTTCCCGAAAACGAACTGGTCGATTACAGACGGGCCATTGGCCGGCTCGACTATTCCCAAATGGCCAACGATGCCAAGGGCCGTGCGGCAATGCACGCAGTTTATATCGAACTGATTGAACAGTTTTCCGGCGAAAACGGTCTGCGGAACAGCAATCCCGACGACCTGACCCGCGAAGAGGTTTTTCAGCTCATGAACGGGTTTTATGGGGGCGGCATCCATTTTGACGTGCCGCTCGGTTCCTTCCGGATCGGCGACATCATCGACCCCAATAAAATGTCGGACTTTCAGTTCGGGGCATTGGTCAAGCGGGCAAAAGAAGTGTCGGACAATTTGGACAAAGCCCTGCACGACGGCGAGAACTACGATTTTTCCTACACCTCCGAATCTGGAAACAGGTTTTATTGGATCGCAGCCGACGAGGCTTTTTAACCGTACCATCAACCCTGTGCTGTGCGGCGGTACAATTTAAACAAATCAAATGATGCCCATCGCAAAAGCTGTGCTGCGCACGGCAACCCTTGTTCTTCTTTTCGGTCAAAATTTGGCCGCCCAATCAAAGGTTTTGGGCCGCCCCGTGCGGTTCGAGTCCCCCGTTGATTGTTTCGGCGACCAGTCGCAATATCAAGACCAGATCGGCCCGGAGGCCCGTCAAAAGAGCAAAAAGGACGCTTGGCTCGTCATCAGCGACCGCGACGAAAACCCGGTCTATGAAAAGCCCGACATCACTTCCACGGTCGTGGCGAGCCTCCATTTTCGCGACTATTTTTATGTGGTCGAGGAAGACGGTGATTGGGTGAAGATCGTCGATGCGCAAGTGGACGAACTGAAAATCATCAACCTGAAACGGAAACTCGGCTGGGTCCCCAAAAAAAAGCTCCTCCTCTGGAATTCGGGCATCGTCGGAAGGAACACGCTCATCCACAAAAAAGCCCTGCTGCTCAACCGCGCCGATGATATCAAGAACATCCTAAAACTCGAGAACAAATCGCTCGTCGAGATTTTCCGGGCCCCCGAATCCGGGGAAAAAGAGCCGGACAGGACTATTTTTGAGTTTTATTTTATCTTAAAAAAGGAGTCAGGCCGATTCCTTTTGTGCGAGGAGGCCATCATCAGCCCCTATTCCATGGACCGGATCGTCGGTTGGGTGAACGAACGGCGGTGCTCCTCGTGGGACAACCGGATCTGCCTCGAACCCAATTTTGACGAAAACGCATTTGCCGAGCGGGCGAACAACCCGCGCTTCAAGCTCCGCGCCTTTCAGGACGAGGAAAGTGCGCAAACCTTCGCCGAGACCAACCAGCCGGAGGCCCATGTTTTTTGGAAGGACGACCCCGTGGACATCAAGCCCAGCAAGCTCGCGCCTTCCAACCCACGCCGGTACAATGGCTACGTTTTGCGCTTTCCGATGCTCGGCATTTCGACAAAAAAGGTGGACAACGACACTTTTGAGTATTTCCGCAGCGGCATCGTCGGCAATATCAAGATCCGCCGGGCGGGCGGCGCGCCCAGTTTTGGTTTCAATTCCGAGATCTCGGAGGCCGATTATTCGCGCATCAAAAGCTATGTCAACGACCTCGACCACCGCACCCAAAACGTCAACATCTTTTTTGTGATCGAGGGCACGGACAGCGTTTTTGCCTTCCGAAAACACATTGCCCAATCCATGCGCGACCTGCGGACGGGCGCGCTCGCCGAGGTGCCGAACGTCCGTTTTGGGGCCATGCTCTTCCGCGACATCCCGGAGGAATCCGTAAAAGGCACGGGCAAAAAACCCGGCAAGCCCGTCGACCGCCTCATTGAGACACAGCCGCTGACCGCCGACCTCGCGAAAGTGGCCAGCTTTGTTGAATCGGCGGACTTCAAGAACCGCAACGACCGGGACGAATATTCTGCCCTCTATTTTGGCCTCAACCAGTCCGTCATCAATGCCGGGTTCGTGAAAAACGAGATGAACATCGTTTTTTTGATTGGGAACTATGGCGATTACCGCGCCGACCGCGACCGCAAATCAGCGGCAAAAGCGGGCGCGCACAAAACATACTCCGAGGATTTCGGGCCGCTCTTTGAAAGCCTCAACGAACTCGACGCGCATTTTTATGCCATCCAATTGCGCCGCGAGGCATCCCGGCCAAACGATGCCTTTGCCCGGCAGGCGCAATTTGTCGCCCTCGAAACCGCCAAATTTGACTTCAACAAATATTACGGCAACCGCCAAAACCCGCAGACCCGCGAACTCCTCGACCGCCTCAAGAACGACTACAAAATGGAGGTCGCCGAGCCGAACATGGCCGACGTGGCCGAGACCAACGATGTCTGGCTGGTCGGCGGCAGGAACCCCAGTCGCGTTTTCCGCCCGGCGGCAGGGCAATATTTGTCGCCCTATCAACTGACAAAAACGGTGGCCGACGACGTGCGCGTCTCGGTCGGTTTTGAGCGGACCTTGAAAAAAGTGGTGGACGATGTCTTCTTGAAGGGCAACAACCTCGATGTCGAAAAACTGGAGTCCGAGCTGAAAATTGATGCCGGGTCGTTCGCGCCCGCCCTCGCCGAATGGCTCAACCAGATCGTTTTGGACGACAAGATTGCCCAAAAAGACCTCCTAAAAGCGCTCGACGACAAATACAAGCTCTACACCGAGGTCTATCTCCCGCACCGCATCAAAGGAGCCGATCACCCGACGACGCAGTTCGTCCTTTTCATGCCCGAAAGCGACCTCAACATTTATCTGCGCAGCATCCAAAGGGCCTTGGGCAACGCAGAAAGTTCCTACGACAAAAAACGCGACAAACTGGTCGATATCTATACCGAGCTGATTGCCCAGTTTTCGGGCGAAAACCTGCTCCGCGACCGAAAGGCCGACGATTTTACCCGCTCCGAGCTCGTGCAGTTGATGCAGGGGCTTTACGGTTCCGGCCTGCGCCTCGACGTGCCGCTCGATGTCCGCATCGGCGATATCCGCAACGAGCGCAAAGTGACCAACGAACAAATAGACGAACTCCTCGCCCGCTTCAAGACCGTCGAAAAGACCCTGTCGGCGGCCCTCCGCGCGGCGGACCAATATGATTTTTGTTTTTCCTCGGACGCGCTCAACCGGTATTATTGGATACCGCTCTCGGACGCTTTCTGAGGGAACCGGGGATTGCCGCTTGGCCGTGCTTTGTCATTGTGAAACAAACCGGTAATCATCTATAAACCAACTGCTCCTTAATGACAAATCCCGTCTTTCAAATCCGCAACCTCGAATGCGCCTACCTGCCCGGGCAGCCCGTCCTCCGGCTCAAAAACCTGGATGTCCCCTCTGGGCAACTGGTTTTTATCATCGGAAAATCGGGCGTTGGGAAGAGCACTTTCATCGAAACGCTCGGCCTGATGAACCAGACCATCTCGCCCCACGAGACCACGTCGGTGATGTTCAACCCGGCCGGGGCGGAGGAGGGCCACGAGCTGCGCGACTGCTGGAAACTGAAAAACGAACAGCTTTCCGCGCTCCGCAAAAAGCATTTCAGCTTTATCTTCCAGAACACGAACCTGATGCCCAATTTCACGTCCGGCGAAAACATGGTCGTCAGCCTTTTGATAAAGGGCCGGCCGTTCGACGAGGCAAAGCGCGAGGTGCTCGAAGTGATGGACCGGCTTTCGCTGGCGCGCGAAATTTTTGACAAAAAGACCACCGAGATCTCCGGCGGGCAGCGGCAGCGGCTGGCCTTCGTGCGGGCGATCACGGCCGATTTTACCGTCCTTTTTGGCGACGAACCAACGGGCAACCTCGACCGCAACACGAGCGAGGACCTCATGTTGGTGCTGAAAAAATTGATCGGCGAAAAAGGGAAAACGGGCATCATCGTCTCGCACGACCTTTTTTTGGCCGAAAAATTTGCCGACCTCATCGCCCCCATCACCTCCCAATGGAACCCCGAAAACGAGACTTCGAGCGGCGACATCCTGCCCGAAAACATCCTCCGCCGTAATGATGCCGGCGAATGGGCCACGCCCGACGGCAGGCCCGTCCCGAACACCGCCCAATACCTCAACCGTTTCCTCGCCTGACGAACCAACGACCATCTCATGGAACAATTTTTTGCCCGACTGCTCGGCATAAGCAACGATTTTGAGCACATTTTTTTCAAGAACGAATACCGCGCCCTCGCCGGGCCGGGCCGGCGGACGATCATCGCGCTCTGGGTCATCCTCTTTTTTACGTTCCTCGCCCTCGGTTATGCCGTCGGCAGCCTCGGCAACCTGGAGCGGAAAATGGACAACCCCTACACAAACTGGGTCGATGTCGAGGTGCGCAGCGGCATGGACGGAAAACTGAACGACATCAAGGCCCGCTACAACACCGACAACATCACCGACACGCTCCAATTGAAGAGCATGACCGGCTGGTCGGTGCTATACCTCGATTTTTACGCCCGCGACCACGACCCGTTGCGGCTGGACATGGACACACTGCGGCATCAGTTGCGGGGCCGGACCATCGAGGAGGGGGATTTTTTGTTGTCAAAAATTTTGGAGGAAAAAAACGTGCTTTGGCACACCGATGGTTTTGACCCGAAAGAGCCCGAAGGTTTCGAGGACTGCGAGATCATCATCACCGAGGCCATGATGAAACGGCTCGGCTTTTCATCGCCGCAGGAAATCGGCTTTTTGGAGTCGAACGATGTCGCGCCATTTTTTGTCCACGTCGCCGCCGTCGTCCGGGAACTGCCCAATTACTGTTATTTTATCTGTCGGCCAAAGCTCTACAATATCACCAAAGCGACCCTTTCGCACAACCGAAAATGCGCCGACCTGCTCCTCTCGAACAAGGACGGGCAGAACATTTTTTACCTCTTGACCGATTCTGAAAACGACCGCGTCCGGTTGGACAGCCTCGCCGGGCAGTTTTTTGCCGGAAAGGGCGCATCGTCGAGCGTCGATTCCGAGTACAAAACCGGGGCAAAAACATGGCAGGGCGGCAGGTTGGCCTTCTTGCCGACGCTGGCCCCGCCGGTCGATTCGATCCATCAGTTCATCGGGCTGGCGCGAAAAACCGGGATCAATGTCTCCGAATTTGCGAGCATCGATTGCGGGGCCAATTTTTGCGACGGCGCAATCCCGGGCGACTTCCATTACCTCGCCTTCAATTTCGACCGCCTCGACCGCATCCGGGCGTTCAGCCAAGATATGTTCCGAAAGTTCAACGTAAAAGTGGACATGGCGCAGGTGGAGGCGAAGGAAAACTTCGCGCTCGTCAGCCGCCTCACACTTGCCATTTCGGTCATTTTGCTGGGCTTCGGCATTTTGAGCATCGTCCTTTTTGTGAACAACCTTTTGCGTACGCACCTTTTTGAGGTCCGCTCCAACCTCGGCACCTTTCAGGCTTTTGGCCTCGACAACCGTTTTTTGATCCGTATTTATCTAAAAATCATCCTTGCCTTTTTGGCCCTCTCGGTCTGTGTTTCGCTGGCCCTGGCCATCGTCGTCGACCGGGTTGAACAGCTTTTGATGGGCGATGAAAGCCGTTTCAACATTTTCAGCCTTTGGATCGTCGCCTCGATCGTCGGGCTGATGGGCATCGGGCTTTGGCTCTCGCACCGGACGATCCACCGGATCTTGAGCAATTCGCCCGGCAATTTGATCTATGAACGCTGATTTTTTATTCACCAAAAATTCCTTTTCACATGATTGCCCGATTTTTCACCTTGGCCTTTTGCGCCTCCCTTTTGTTTTCTTGCAAAAACGACAAACCAACCGATGTGCACACAACCGAAGTGGACTCAACACAACAGGGGCCCGCACCCGAACCCCCGCCCATAACCCAAGCCGTCAAGGACATCGTGGACGAACAATTGGCCAAAAGCCCATTCAAAGGCATCGAATGTTGCACCGACGAGACCCGACGAAAGGAGCCGTGCTGTTGCGATGGCGTTTTGGAAAAATACCGCCAAATGCGGGCCGCGCCCGGGACCACCGATTTTGCGAAGCTGAAAACGAGCGACCCGATCCTATCAACCTGCCGAAAAAGCAAAAAACACCGCAAGGAATTTGAGCTGATCGACAACCCGCCGCCGCCGCCGGGCAAAAAAGCGGCGAAGGACGACGACATGATCTAATTTCCCTTTCAAAAAAAAATAGGCAAACCATGAGACATTCAAACACCCGATTTTTTGCGCTGCTTTTTTTGGCCGGATACTTTGCGCCTGCCTGCAATTTTGAAAAAATAAAGCTCGAATACGGCACCTGCTTCACTTCAACCATCATCGATTGCACCGACGCGGGGGTCGTCTATGAGTTCGATGCCTCGTGCTCGCCGTCCCCGGAAACGGTCGTTTGGAAAATACAGGACGACCCGGTGCCAATCTCCGAAACGGTCATCCAATATGTTTTTTCGGACAAATCGAGGTCGTATTCCGTCAATTTGACCATTCAGTCCAAGGGCGAGATCATCGACACGACGTTCATAATCGATGCCGCCGACACGAAAGGGTTGAATTTTACAAAAAAAATCGACCTCCCCGAAAGCCAATTGACGCAGGACATGGCCGTGCTGCCCAATGGGGGCTATGCCATTTGCGGCAGCCAGACCGGGGCGACCGTGTCCGCTTTCGTCACGTTCACCGACCGGAAAGGGGAGATCATTTGGCATAAAACCTACGACGCGCCCGGGGCGGACTCGACCTTTGCGAACAGCATTGTCGCCAATCCCGATGGCTCCGTCGCCATTGCCGGTTGGGCCAAGGTGAACGGCCTCCAAAAGGTCTTCGTGGCCATAATAGATGCCTCCGGCGGGGCGGAAAACATCAAGGTGCTGCCCGACCCGGCGGGCGACGAGACCATCGGCCAACGGGCTTTTTCGATAGACCGGGCCAAAAACATCGACTATTTGATCTGCGGCCACCGTGACGACAACCCCAACACGAACGGGCAGGATATGCTCTTGCGCCTCAACGACAACTTGGCCATTACCCAGTACACGCCAATGGGCAACGCCGGGGCCTTTCAAATCAAGGCAATCGATGCCAATGCCTTTTTGGTCGTCGGCTCCCGTTTCCTGCCGCACGGGCTGGACGCGAACGGTTTCCCGATCCAGCCTTTCAACCCCGTTTTTCATGTGAGCAAATGGAAATCGAGCCTCTCCGCCGATTGGGGATTTCAACAGACCGAGTTCTCCAACCCGATGGACATCGAAAAAAAAGGGTACAGTGCCGTGCTGCTCGCCGACGGCAGGGTTGTCGCTTGCGGCTCGATCAAGCAGACCCCGACGGCAAAGCCAAAAATCTGGATCGAGGTATTCAATTCCAACGGCATCCTGAACCGGGTCATCCAACTGCCCGATGGCATCGTCGCCACGGACATCATTGAATCAGTCGAAAAGGACGGGATCATCTTGGCCTGCACAGCGGCGGAGGACAACAGCGGCGACTTTGCGAAGCAAAATTTCCTGCTGATAAAAGTTTCGCTGGGAAACGATGCCGTGGTCTGGACGAAGACCATCAACCATTCTGGGGTGTTCGATAATGCGGTTTCGCTCGCTGCCTCCCGCGATTGCGGGTATATCGCCGTTGGGCGAACTGCACAGGGCGAATCCGGCGGGGCAACCAGCCCGGTTTTGGTGCGGACGGATTTTAATGGGGATTGATTGAAAATGAGGAATTGGTTATTGGAGGAATTGACCAAAAAGCCGCATTTTTTCAAATTACAAACCACCCACCATGAGCAGTTTTTTCAAAAAAAGCAACCCAATTGCCCTTGCCCTGTTTTTCCTTTTTGCCGGAAAATCCATTGGGCAAACCTCCGTCGCCGTCAATATTTATGTCAAAGTGGATCGCGACAAAGTGGAAATTTTGTACGATATCCCGCTCGGGAAGGGCGGGGCGACCCAGTTTTATGCCGTTTCCCTGCAAACGGACGACGAAATGATCGAGCCCAAAAAAGTCACCGGCACGGGCGACGAGATCTTGCCGGGCGTCAACAGGAAGATCACCTGGTTTTACAAGGCCGATGGTTTTTTGAAGGAAGAGGTCTCTTCGATGAAGTTCAAGGTGATTGCCGTTCCGGCAAAAAAATCAAAAACGGCCAAAAAATCGTCCAACCCGCGGGAGGGTTTCAACGCCCCTCCAACCAACAAGGTGAAGAAAAAATTCCCCGTCCTCGGTGTCGGGCTTTGTGCGGCGGGCGCGGGGCTGGCCACTTTTGGCTTTTTGGAAAACGGGAAGGCAAAGGACGATTACGCACTTTATACGGACATCAACGGCACGAACTACGTCAGCGAGGCCCAGTACAAATTGGCCAACGACCGCCATTTGAAGGCCCAATATTTGATGATTGGCGGCGGCGCACTTTTGACGGCGGGCGTGGTCGCGATCATCAGGACCGGCAAAAAGAACAAGGCCCGACAGGCCGAAAAAAGGCTGGGGCTAATCCCGGCGCATTCCCCGAACTCGTTTGGGGTTGGATTGGCCTATCGGTTTTGACGTTTTGGGGCGGGCACCGTGGCCTGTTTTTACCGCTCGACAAAAACCAATTTGGCATTGTCGCCTTTGTTCACCTCTTTGAGGAACAAACGAGCCGCTTCGTAGGACCCTTTCGGAAGCTCGCCCGCTTGCCGTTCAAAGTGCCGGACAACCTTGATCTCCCCATCGCCGACCTGCTCGATTTTCATGCAATATTTGCCAAAACCGGGCAGCTCTTGGTTGATCTCTATCGGAAGTGCCGTTTCGACAAGCCGGTTTTTGGGGAAAACGACCAAGATCGTGTCCGTTTCAAGTTTGCCGCGATGGGTAAGAACCGGCATTTTCCGGTCGGGCATTTCCCCGGGCACGGCCGGCGAAGGCTCGTGGCGAAAAACTTGGACAAACATCCTTTTCCCGGATTTTAGGGCCCAACGATTGATGGCAAATTTTGCCGAAAACTCGGCGACCGGGGCATCGCTTTGGGCAACGATCTCCCATTTTTGAATAGAAAAAGCGGGCAGTGGGCAGGTTTTCGTCCAAACTTTTTGTGCATTTTTTAGGTCTGCCACTTTGGCCAAGTGCCGAAAGGTTTCGTGCGAATGCCCCAAGAGATGGGTGGAACTTTCCAAAATGGCACTGCCATCCTCCGCGATCTCGAGGCGGGCCGACCCTTTTCGCGCGTTCTGTGCCGAAGACTGTGCGGGCGTGCGCACAAGTTCCCCGCCCGTTTTTTTGAGCAAAAGTGCCGGGCGGCCATCGGTGAACGCGCCCAAATAGCCCATCGGGGCATCCGAGGAGGTGCATTCGAGCCAAATGTCCTCCCCCGGGACGTACAAAATGGCATGGTTGAACGGCGCATGGACAAAATCCGGGCTAATCTCCCCAAAAAACGCCTCGCCAGCCTCGATGAGCGCCCAGTGCGATTCGATGCCAACCTCGACCAACATGGCCTGCATGAAATTGGTCAATGCCTTGCAATCACCGTATTTGTTTTTACAGACCGATTCCGCGGTCATGGTCTGCCAGCCGCCCAAGCCGAGCTGGATGCTCACATAACGGGTTGTTTTTTGCAAAAACTGGTACAATGCCGCAATTTTTGCTTTCTCCGTTGGCAACCCGTCGGCAATCCTGTGGACCTCGGCCACGATTTCCGGGGTCAGCGTGCCGCGGTTTTTATTAATCTTAAAATAAAACCGGCCAAACCCTTTCCAAGTGGACAGGTTGCCAGAAAACCCATCGATTGAAACGGAATCGGGCGCAAAATAAACGACCGGGAAACCTTCCGTGGTCATTGGCTCGCCCTCGAAGGGCGGCATTTTTTTTACCAAAAAATGGAGCACATGGCGGTCGGTGCCCGAGCCCGTTTCCTCTGTTTTCAGCACCATGTCCAAACATTCCGCCCGCCATCCCGGGGCCATCCCTGCTGGGCAGGTGACCTTTAAGGATGCCGATTCGACCGCCCAATCATATTCGTCCGCAGGCCACCAGGGCCTCCACCCGCGAATGCCGGTCAGGTTTTTTTCACAAAAGGTCTCAACCGTGTAGGGCCAGTTGGCCTGCTGCACATTGACCCCAACAACCCTCGAATCGGAAATCAAACTAAAGCCGTCGAATAGAGAACGGTCATAGAACTCGGGCCTCTTGATTGTGCGGACAAGTTGCCCCGAGGCATCATAAATTTTGACCCAAATGGCCGTGATTTCCTCAAATTTGGGCGAAAAGTGCACCTTGAATTCCTCAAAATGGGGATTTTCCATGAGCACCGTCACGACGGTCCGTTCCCGCCAAACGGCTTTTGAGGCCGATTCGACCTCAAATTCGGTGACCCTTTCCCGCACCACGGCACGGGCATGGTCGGTCAGATCAAAAAATTGGGCGGCGTGGACCGGCCAGGTTTTTTCTTGGGCCAAGAGCTGCAGGGCCGCAAGGGCGGACAACAATATTGGGAACAACTTTTTCATATCGGTTGGGACGTTTTGGAGATCACCTTTTTTTGATGACCAAGATAGTGTTTGTTTTTTCGGCCCAGAGGTCAAAAAACGTGCGCAAGACCGGGTACCCTGTCCGCTTGAAATCGGTTTGGTCCAAAAAAAAGCCCAGCTGCACGGCCACGTTTTGACCTTCTTCTTTGGTGAAATATCGAATCGACCCTTCTTTTTCGGGAAGCACAAGGTGGCAATCGGCGGGCTTGTCGTCCAAACGGTAGCCTTCCGGCAGATCAATGCTGCAGGCAATGTTCGTCCGGTATTTGGTCGCAAAACTGATCGGGTTTTCACGGGTCTCCGATTTGAACGGGTTGGCCATGAACTCCGTCGTCAAGATCGGCTGAACATAAAAGACCTCGCCGGACTGCTCGACCGGGGTTTGAAAATCAAACGAAATCTTCAGGGGCAGTTCGGGGTTTGTAAAATTTTCGGTCACAAAATTTTGGACAGAAAGATTGGGAAACCGGTCGGAGAGCCGTTTTTTCCAACGCTCCATATTGATTTTTTCGTTGCGGGTCGAACGCTCGTCAAGTGCGCTGTATGCATAACAGTACCATTCAAAATGCCCTTTCAAAATGCCATCAGTGGAAAGCGTGGCGGCCATACTGCAGGAATGTCCATCCGTGGGTGGCAAAATCGAGACCCAATAAGCCTCTTTTTTGTCCACAACCAGTCCATTTTTGTTGTAGGCTTCCTTGTTTGCCAGGTCGAACGGCCGCAACGCGCCAACTGCATCCAAAAATATCGGTTTCCCGCCTGCTACGGCATAGCCCATTACGTAATCGAACTGGTGCAGGAATGGGTGTTTCATATAACATGCCCCATGGCTGCGGGAACTTATCAGCATCGGCATCGCCTTTGTGACCTTTAGCTCATTGAGCAAATGGACGAGCAGGAGATTGATTTCCGGGCTGCTGCCCGATTTTTTCTTGAAGATTTTATCCGGGCTACTGGCTTCCTCAGCAAAAAGTCTATCGAAGCCATTGTATTGAATGGAGTTTGCCACAAAATAAGCAATCCTTTTTATACGCTCGATGGTGTCCGTGACCCCTTCGATCGTGATGGAGGCGAGGGCTCGCACGGCATCGTTGTCCTTCGAGCGCAAAAATTTTCCAAAACCATCCCTTTTGTCGAGGGCCTTGGCAAGGTCGTCCCATGTTCCAAGCACCGTGGTCGGTGGCACATCCGAAAAAAACTGGTATTCATCCATCTGAAACCGGACCTTCGCACGGTAATCATCCATGTTTTTGACGTAAGATTCTTCATGCAGGGCGGGCATTTCGGTCGCCGTATAGATCAACCGATCCTTTTTTTGTACCGACTTCGCAACGGACTCGTTGCGCAGGCTGAGGTACTTGAAATAGTCGGCATAGATGAATTCGACTTGGCTGAACACCACCGGAATCTCGTCCTGAAAGTACCACGGGTGCAGCGTTTCCAAGAATTTCGAATATTTTTCGTAAGAATATTCTATGATTGCACCGACTTGCAGGTCGGGAAAGGTGAATTTTAGGACGGTATAATCCTTATCATAGGCCTCTGTAAAAAACTGGGCCTTTTCGACCGCTTTGGACGTGCCGTCGGGCAAATAAATACTGGCCTTGGCCTTGCGAACAGACTCGTCGTCCCTCGCGGAATAAAAGGGGATGCTTACCGTCCCATGGCCAAAACCCTCCCTTCGCAAAATTTTGACACGCCGGTGCCGGGTATATTTTGCAACAAAGCCGCGGCCTTCTTCCTCCTCCAACGAAATTTGGCCGATATCGAACAAGACCACGGCCGTCGCACCCGTATCGAACGAACAGGATTTGAGCAAGGTCTCTTCCGGGGCAATCTTGCCGAATTTGGAAAAATTGCCCTGGCCGAACAATGGGCACATGGCAATGCAGAAACAGAACATCAGTTTTGATCGCATGGCGGGTCGCATTTTTTTTTAAAAAATCCAGTTTGGAGTTGATACCGCCAGCTTTACAAATGTTACCAGCTTGTGGCGTTCTTGGATCGGCCAAATCGGAAAAACGCTAAAAAACAACCTCGGTCGCTGGCAATGCCTTGCGGAGGCTGGAAATGTACTTGCGGGAAAAGGGATTGTTTGTCAGGTTCAAATAGCTCAACCATTTCATCTCTTTCAGGCCGGGCGGCAGTTTGTCCAGCCCGGTGTTGGAAATGTCCAGGCTTTTCAGGTTGGTCATTTGCGCTATGTCTTTTGGAAGGTACTTCAGCTTCGTGCCCGCTAAATTAAGGGATTCAAGGTTTTTCAATTCGGCGATCCTGAACGGCAGGTACTCAATCTCGTTGCCGGACAAATTGAGGCGCTGGAGCTGTACCATCTCCACCATGTCATCCGGCAATGCCCTGATCATGTTGTTGGAAAGGTTGAGGGTTTTGAGCGCTTTCATCTGGATCAAGTCGAGCGGAAAGGTTTCGATCTGGTTGTGCGACAGGTCCACGCGGCTGAGCTGTTTCAAATAGGTGATCTCCAGCGGGAAACTTTTGAACAGGTTGTGCGACAGGTCGATAAATTGAAGCTGCTGCAACTTGAAAAACCCGGCATCGGGCAGTTCCGTCAATTTGTTGTGCGACAGGTCCATTACCTCAAGCCCCTTCAATTGCCCGATCCAAACAGAGATTTCACTGATCTCGTTTTTTGCCAGAAACAGGCTTCTCAACGACCTCGGCTGAAAAAACTGGTCGGGGATTTTTTTCAGCCCGCAGCTGTCAAATTTGATGTACTCCAAATCCAGTCCTTTCAGGGATTCCGGGATTTTTTTGTGCATCAAAAGTTCGATCGCGGCTTCCGTCTGGGTTTGCCGGAACACCTCGTTTATTATGGACAATGAATCGGCACGTGCTTGGCTGGCCGCTGCCCGCTCCAATTCTTGTCTGTGCAAAAGCGCGTCCTGCTCCATTTTTTTCCTCAATTCCTCCTGAATCCGATCGTTTTCCACCTTTTCCTTTTTTAAAAGCTCCTCAACAGCTTCCTTTTTGGCCATCTCCGCCTGAAGTTTTTCCTCTACAAGGACAATCAACAAAGAGTCCCTGACCCGTCCTTCCATTTTTAATAGTTCCAGTTCGTAATAATTGGCCTGCAACTGTTGCCGCTGGGCATCGGCATCGGCCCGGGCGGCTACTGCTTGCGCCCGCAGCGTGTTTATTTCCTTGAAAAGCTCCCCTTTTTTTGCCTGGGCGATGCTTTTTTTCTCATCATCGCAGCCCACCGCCTCCGCCGATTCATATTTGTTGTACCGAGACTCAAAGTCCATCGCGGTGTTTTTTGCGGCGAGCATCAATCTGTCAAATTCCCTTTGGCAATCTTGGCCGGTGGCCAAAAACATGGGTGCGATCAAAAAAATCAGGGTCGGGAGGTGTTTCATTGTTTCAGGTTTTCGATTTTTTCGGTGATGCGTTTGTCGGTGTTCCCGTTTTCAACCGCCTTCTCCAAAAACTTCAGCGCGAGCGCTCGGTCGCCGGAACGGATGAAGGTCTCCACCTCGCGCAAGATTGTGTCCGTGGCCATTTTTTCCTTTTCTGTTTTTTCGCGCATGAATTTGTCGAGTGCGATCTCCGCCTCCCTTTTTTTGTTGAGGGCCTCGGTTTCGGCCTTTCCTGCCCTTTTTGTCTGTTCAAAGGCATGAAAAGCGGTAAATAGCGACAAGACGGCGGCCACCGCCGCGATCCACGCCATGATCCTTGCGCGTTTGCGCTCGCCGAGGGCCTTTTCCTTTTCGGCGCGCGCTGTTATCGCCTGCACTTTGAGCCGTTCTTTTTCCTCGGCCTCCAGCCTTATTTTTTTGCTTTTCAAGACCGGTTTCAACCAAGTGTCGTGGCTTATTTCATAATAAAAACTCTCCAATTTTGGCTCTTTGCGCACCAGTCGTTGCCGTTCGAGCTCGAGCAGGAGCCTTGAGTCCGCACCATATCGCCCGATCAGCTCGACCGCGTCCACGGACTGTCGGCGGTCGTTTTTGTTGATCAAAGCGTCCTCCAAAAGTTTGTGCGCGGCCTCCGGCCAATCCTTGTCGATTGCCGCCAGCCCGGCCAAACGACGATTGTAGCTTTCCTCCAAGATCGAGTCTATCCCCTCGTGGCCACCGTAAAAGGCCGAATCGATCAACGGCAGGCCCATTTCATCATGTTGCAATAACCCAACCGGCCCAAATTTTTTCCGGTCGCCGATAATCTTCTCTTCGATTGCCTGACAGACCGCCTGTAATTGAAAAGATTCGACCTCCTTGTTTTTTGTCAAAACGGTCAAAATTTCCCTCCTTGCGGATTCTTCAAACCCAAATCGCGGGCTTGCGAACGACCCGTCGAGCGCGGCGGGCCGTTCAATGGCCTCTATGGCCTGCATTTCGTCGAGCCCAAAAAGCTGGTACCGAGACCTCAAAATGTACGGTATCTGCTCCGAAAGCTCGTCCATGAAGTGCAGCATGTCCGACCGGATGCTGAAAATGAACTTCATCGGCGGCGGCGTTTCGCGGCGCGATGCCTCGGAAAGGGTGATGTTGCGGGCATCGAGGTCGTCCATCAGTCGTTGCCGTTGCGAGAGCGGGAGGCGTTCGTGGATCAGGTCGGCGAGGTCGAGGATGAACTTTGCCCGTTTTTCCGGTTCGGGATAAAGCGTGAAAAGCTCCTCGAACTGGTCAAAGATCAATAATGGCGTGAACCTGACCGGGCTGAGCCCAAACGGCGACCGCACGACCTGCCCCCAGGCCGATTCTTTTTTGGAGGAATCGACCGCTTTTTTGTCGTCCAGCCCATGAAAACGGCGGTGCGCGGCATCCAGCTGCACCGAAAAATGTTGCTCCGGCAGCAGCGCATCGGTCCCAAAGCGGATCGGCACCGGCACAATCTCGTGGCCATAAAGGAGCGGCACCACGCCCGCCTGCAAGATCGAGGTCTTGCCGTAACCGGATTTTGAGAAAAGCACTACCGCCCGCTCGACCGATATCAGGTTCGTCAGGTCGCGGGTCTCCTGTTTACGGCCAAAAAAAATGTCCTTTTGGGCCGTCGTGAAAGAGGAAAGGCCGGGGTAGCGGGTGGAAAGAGCGTTGTTCATTTTCGTTCATTTGAGCACGGCGATGAGCTTTTCGAGGTTTTCGGCGATCTTTGAAAGCCCCGTTTGTTCGTCCATCCAGGTCAGCGGCACCGTGT
>JANOQP010000311.1:0-2702 GCA_031414895.1 Saprospirales bacterium | reverse complement strand
TATTTTGAGTGTGGAAAACGACATTTTCTGATTGAACTTCCGATATTATTTTTTCTTTTGTCAGGGTTTTTCCCCAGTTGAACCCTTGCCGGGTGCATTTCGCGCCATCTTTTCTCAAATTCATGTTCAGCATATTCGGATCGAGAAAGCTCTGCATCCACGGTTGTTGCAATTTTCAGGATAATGTCTAAAAAACCAACAACACCCCGTAAGGATAATTTTGTAGGCCCGCCTTTCCGCAATGCAAAAAAAGCGGGCAATTCTTTGGCTTTTAAATCAGACGGACGCAGGTTTTCATAAGCAATTGATGCTCGTTCTAAATTTTCGGAGATAATTCCTCCATCATGTACAAAACTGTTGCGGACTTCCTTGAAATACCGGTAACAAATCAAAAGGTTGTTCAATTCTTGCAGGCAAACTTTTGGATTTTGAGAAACAATAGGATAAAAGGATTCTTTCAGTGCAATTGATTCGCATGCAGTCAAGGTAGCTATTGCAGCTTCCACCCCAGGTTTGCCAGGCTGAACTGGAAACTGGACTTGCTTTTCAAAACCTTTTCCTGTTTGTCCAATTGTTTCGAACAGTTGGGCGACCCAAGATTCGTGGATTGCAAACGTATTGATTAGTAGGAGGTTGGCAAATTGGTTCTCCTGCTCTTCCCAAGTCAGTTCAACACAGGCGCGGTAATAATTTGGGGCAATGATCTTTTTAGCACTCCCAAACTTTTGATGAAGTTCATCCACCGAAACGCTTGAATCCCGTGTTGAAATATAGCCCTGGACTTGCCATCGCAAATTCCACATTGCGGTGGCAGTTGGCCAAATAAAATCAAAGAGATTGGTGATTTGGGCCGAGAGCAACCTCGTGCAATCGAAGAAATGTTTTTCACTCAACAGGTAACGGCCAGAGAACAGTGGGCTAGGTGTGGAAAGAACTTTCATGGGTTCAAGTGTATGTGGGCAAAAAAAAAGCCCACCCGAAGGTGAGCTTTTTGAGCGGATAACGAGACTCGAACTCGTGGCCTCGACCTTGGCAAGGTCGCGCTCTACCAGCTGAGCTACATCCGCATACTGGTGATTGCGGGGCGAATATAGACGCACCCAGATTTATTGGCCAAAGGTTTTTGAAAAAATAATTAAAAAATATTTACAAAAGGAAGCTAACTCATTGATTTGCAGCGAGTTGTGCATCTAAACGGCGTTTCAGCCAATAGTAGGTTTCGATTTGCGACCGGATGGGGATATCGCTTTTTGTGCGTCGATATTCGTTCGCTTGGCTCGAATCGAGTACCCGTGCCTTGATATTGTCGCGGATCTGGAAGTCGATGATTTGTTGGATTTCGGCTTTAATCTTTTCGTCAAAGACCGGGAAGGCCGCCTCGATACGGTGGCTCAAATTGCGCATCATCAGGTCGGCAGAGGAGAGGTACATTTTGTCCGCGCCCGCGTGGTGGAACATGAAAACGCGGGCGTGCTCGAGGAAACGATCAACGATGCTGATGGCGGTTATGTTCTTCGAAAAGCCGTCCATCATGGGGATTAGACAGCAAATACCGCGCACGATGAGCGTAATCTCGACCCCGGCGCGGCTGGCCTCGTAGAGTTTTTCGATAATCTCCACGTCTTCGAGGCTGTTCACTTTGAGGATAATCTTGGCCGGGAGGTTTTTTTTTGCCTCGCCGATTTCAAAATCGATCATATCGGTCAAATCTTTCCGCAAATTGAACTGGCCGATGAGCAAATGCTCAAAATCCTGCGGCGGCCTTTTCACGTTTTCCAAAAAGGAAAAAACGCGGGAAATCTCGCTCGTCAACCGCTGGTCGGCGGTGAAAATGCTGAAATCCGAATAGATCTTGGCCGTGTCCTCGTGAAAATTCCCGGTCGAGAGATAGGTGTAAAGTTTCGTCCCGCCCGGTTCCTCGCGTCGGATGAGGGCCAGTTTGGCATGGACCTTCACGCCGGGGAAGCTGTAATGGACGCGAACGCCCGCTTTTTGTAATTTTTCGCCCCATTCAAGATTGGTCGCTTCGTCGAATCGTGCCTTTATTTCCACAAAAACGGAGACCTGTTTGCCCAATTCAACCGCCCGGATCAGCGTGTTCAAGATTCGCGAATGCTTGCCGACCCGGTATTGAATGATCTTGATGTGCGTCACGGTCGGGTCTTCGGCGGCCTGTTCAAAAAAGCGGATGACCCCTTCGTAACTTTGGTACGGCAGGTGGAGCATCCGGTCTTTTTCCGAAATAAGGGTGAAAAAGTCGGTCGTTTCCTCTAATTCCGGCACGGGCAGGGGTGGCAAGGGCTTGTATCGCAAGGGTTGCAGCCCGAAATCTGGGAACTTGAAAAAATCGAAATTGTTATGGTAGCGGCCTTCTGGTTGGAGGTCGTATTTGCCTAGGTTGAACGTGATTTGGAGGTAATCAAGCAGTTGCAACGGCATTTCGCGGTCATAAACGAAGCGCGTGGCGGGCCCAACGTTGCGCTTGCTCAAACTTGTTTTCACTTTTGAGATCAGGTCGCCGTGCATTTCGTCGTCGATATAAAGCTCCGCGTCGCGCGTACTTTTTATCGAATAGGTATCCTGAACATCATAACCGGGGAACAAAAACGAGATCGAGTGCCGCACGATGTCATCGAGCATGATCATGTCCTTGAAATGGCCGCCCGATGTCGGCAGTTCCACAAAACGCGGCGATTGGTCGC
>JANOQP010000310.1:0-9286 GCA_031414895.1 Saprospirales bacterium | reverse complement strand
TTATTTATAACTGTTTGGGCCAAGGGTGTACCGGCGGCTTCAGCCGCCGCTATCTTACTTTTTTAGATTTTTTGTATAATTTGACCACAAAAAGCTCAATTCGGCGGCTGAAGCCGCCGGTACACGCCCTGTCTGAACAGTTGCGATTATTTGCCCAAAATTGGTGGAAATAAAGATGCGCGGGCCTTCTGATTAGATAAAACCCCGCTTTGGATAGATGAAAACCGGGATTTCCGGCTTTTTGGGCCCGCCGTTCGTGGGCAAATGAAAGCCAAAACCTGCCCGAAAACCGCGATTTTTGAATTTGCCCCGCTTTTTGAACCTGAATTTTTACCTTTGCCGTTCATTTTACACGAAGTCGGCCAACTTTTGACCGCCTTTTGAACCATTAAAAACATTACGAAGTGGTAGGAAACCTGACGCAAACAGGCGCCAAGCTCAAACGAATTTTCATCGAGCCGCGCCTCCCCGAAGCCCTTTATCCGCTCTCCGAGCTTGCCAAAAACCTTTGGTGGTCGTGGAACCACGAGGCCATTGAGCTTTATAAATCGATTGATGCCCAACGTTTTGAGGAACTCAATTTCAACCCCGTCGCGCTCCTTGACAGCCTTTCCGTTGAGCAATCCGCGAAATTGACCGCCGACAAAGTTTTTTTGGCAAAAATGAAGTCCGTCCACGCCGAATTTCGGCAATATATGGACAAGGCCCCCGTGCCAACTGGCCATAAAATCGGCTATTTCTGCATGGAATATGGCCTCCACCAATCGATGCGGCTCTATTCGGGCGGCCTCGGCGTGCTGGCTGGCGACTATTTGAAAGAGGTCAGCGACACGAACACGAACTTCGCGGCGGTCGGCCTTTTGTACCGCTACGGTTATTTTCAACAGGCGATTTCGTTGCACGGCGAGCAAATTCATGACCTCGACGCGGCAAAATTCACCCAATTGCCGCTCGAACCCGTGCGCGACAAGGCCGGAAATTGGCTCAAAATCTTCATCAACCTGCCCGGCCGGACGGTCTGGGCGAAAATTTGGGAGCTGAAAGTCGGTCGCATCAGCCTCTTTTTGCTCGATGCGGACATCGACGACAACCGTTGGGAAGACCGCAGTTTGACGCACCAACTTTATGGCGGCGACAACGAAAACCGGCTCAAACAAGAACTTTTGCTCGGTGTCGGCGGTGTCCGTGCGTTCGCGGCGATGGACATCAAGCCGGACGTTTTTCATTTGAACGAGGGCCACGCGGCATTTTCGGGCTTTGAACGGCTCAAAAATTATATCCAATTCGACCATTTGACCTTCACGGAAGCGGTCGAAATGGTCCGCGCGACCTCGCTTTTCACGACCCACACGCCCGTTCCGGCGGGCCACGATGCATTTTCGGAGGCCATTTTGAAGGAATATATTTTTGAATATACCTACGACCTCAACGTCAGTTGGGACACCATCATCGCCCTCGGAAAGCTCGACCGCGACAACCCGACGGAGCTTTTTTCGGTCTCGCACCTCGCCATCCGGCTTTGCCAAGCGGTCAATGGCGTGAGCCGGTTGCACGGCGAGGTCTCTCAAAAAATGTTCAACAATCTCTCGCCGGACTATCATTTTTCGGAATCGCACATCGGTTATGTGACCAATTCGGTGCATTACCCGACTTGGGTATCGAAGGAAATGCACGCACTTTATACCGATGTTTTTGGCAAAAAATTCATTGAGAACCAAACAGACAAGTCGTTTTGGCGCAAGATCCAGAACGTGCCAGCCGAGCGCATTTTGGCCATAAAAGCGAGCCTGAAAAAGCAGTTGCTCGATTATGTAAAGCACCATTTGCAGGCCGACATGACCAAGCAGGGCGAAAACCCGCGCCAAATTTTTGAGATGCTCAACGCCGTCCGCGAGGATGCGCTCATCATCGGTTTTGCCCGGCGGTTCGCAACTTACAAAAGGGCGAACCTCCTTTTTACGAACGAAAAACGGCTCATCGAGATCATTTCGAACAGCGACCGGCCGGTTATTTTCCTCTTCGCGGGAAAGGCGCACCCGGCGGACAAGGGCGGCCAATCGTTCATCCGCTCGATCTACAATATTTCGAAACGCCCCGAATTTCGCGGGAAAGTACTGTTTTTGGCCAATTATGGCATGGAAATGGCCAAACTCCTCGTCGCTGGCGTGGACGTTTGGCTCAACAACCCGACTCGCCCGCAAGAGGCGAGCGGCACTTCCGGCATGAAAGCGGTGATGAACGGCACCATGAACTTCAGCGTCCTCGACGGCTGGTGGTGCGAGGGCTGGCGGCCGGGAGCGGGCTGGATGTTGCCCGAACTGGACACTTATACGGACGCGGAACTGCAAAACGAGCTCGACGCGGAAACGATTTACAACACGTTGGAGCACGAGATCATGCCCGCTTTTTTTGAAAAAAACAAAAACGGCATCCCCGAAAAATGGGTCGCGCACATCAAAAATACGATCGCGGAAATCGCGCCGGAGTTCACGATGAAGCGGATGCTCGATGATTATCAGGAGCGTTTTTATGGAAAATTGGCCAAGCGCAGCGGCCTCCTTTTGGCCAACAATTTCGAGGGCCTGCGCCGTTTGACCGAGTGGAAAAGCCGCCTCCGCCGCGTTTGGGAGACCATCGAGATTCTCGAAATGTCCACTTTTGACTCCGTGAACAAGTCGCTTCAACTCGGCGAGGCGTTCGATGCGACAATCTCGCTCAATTTGCACGGCCTGTCACCACAGGAGATCGGGGTGGAAATGGTGCTTTTCAAACGAAAATCGGCCGACGAGCTCAATTTGCTGTCCGCAACGGAGCTTCAATTCACCAAATTAAGCGGCACGGTCGCCACTTACTCAATACACGTTACGCCGGTCCAGGCGGGCGTTTTTGAATATGGTTTCCGGCTCTTCCCGAAAAACGATTTGCTGGCGCACCGGCAGGATTTTGAACTGGTGCGGTGGATCTAAAAATGCCACTTTAACGTCATCGAGGTTTCAAACTTCGATGACGTTTTCTTTTAGCAGCTAGTTCAACAGTCGTTTATATATATGCCGCAGCCGCTCTGGCTCGATGCCAAAACGCCATAAATTAAGGACGGTCAAGTTGGCGAGGTTCACCCGGACGTAACTGTTTTTGATGTATTTCCGCGCAGAGACGATCGCGAAATGGGGGATAATCTTCACGCGATGGCCCGCTTTTTTTGCACGGCGAAAAAAATCGTATTCTTCCATTATGACGTGCTTTTCGCAGTAGCCACCGAGCGCGTTGAACTCCTTTTTTTCGATAAAAAAAGTCTTGTCGCCGCCCTGGCACCATTCCATCGGGAACCGCGTGAACCATGCGTTTATGGCCAAAAGAATGCTTTTACTGTCAAATTTATAGGCGAAACAGCCCATTTTCGAGCCCTCGGAAATTGCTTTTTCAATGTCGTCCAAAAAGGTTGCTGGCGGCAAAGTGTCGGCATGGACGAAATAGAGGAGGTCGGCGGTGGCCATTTTTGCGCCGAAGTTCATTTGGGCGGCGCGGCTTTTTTGCGGAAACGAATAAACGGTCGCACCTTTTTCGCGGGCGATTTGGGCGGTTGCGTCGGTGCTTTCCGCGTCGATGACCAAGGTCTCGGAAAGGCGATGGTCGCGGTTCTTTTTCAAAAAATCGAGCGTCCGGGCTATCGTTTCGGCCTCGTTGAGGGTCGGGATAATGATGGAAATGGTCATGGTCGGTTCATTTTGTTGAATATTGAGGCGGTGACTTAAAGTCACCGCCTCAATTTGCACTAAAAAGCCTCCCCGAAAGTGAGGTAAAAGCCGGACTGTTTCAACATTCCGATGCCGTAATCCAGCCGGATATTGAGTTTTTGCACCGGGTCGATTGCGAAGCGCAGGCCGAGGCCGGCATTTGGGCGGAATTTGAACAAGGTGGTTTTTTGGGCAAGATTATCTTCGTTTTGACCAAAAACAGTCCCTGTGCCCGCAAAACCAACCCCGCCCAACCTTTTCCATATCGAAAAACGGAACTCGGCCTGCGCCAAAACGAGGTTGCGGTCGCGGTATTTTCCGTCAAAATAGCCGCGCAGTTTTTTCGTCCCGCCGAGCGTCGCCATTTGAAAAAAAGGCGGTTTGCCCCAAGAACGCTGCGCCATGATTTGCAACGCAACGACCGATTTTTTTCGTTCAAAAAAATAATGCGCCGCGTCAAAAAACAGCTGTCCGAACCGGAAATCGCTGCCCGTTGCGCGACCATCCTGTTGGGCGGAAAATTCGACGAGCCAACCGCGGGTCGGTGCAAAAACGCCGTTCCGGGTGTCAAATTGGGCCAAAAGGCCGACGCTCGAAAGCCGGCCCCCATCAAACCCGATGGGTTTTTCGGCAGTCAAAAGCCCGTCCGGGTCCCGCTTCGTGATTTTAAATTCATCGAAAGAATAGCGGATCCCGGCAAAAAAATGGGGCAGGATTTGCTTCGCCAAATTGAGCCTGAAGCGCGGAAAACGGGCATCGTATTTTTCCAAAAACTGGTTCGGAACATCATTCCCAATCCCAAAATATTGAAAAACATACTTGAAATAGCCGATTTCGCCATAGGCGCGATATTGGTCGTTTTTTAAAAACAATTTGAAGGGAAGATAAACCAAGAGCTGTTTCCGGGTCGTGTATGCCCCGCCAAAAGTGATGCTCGAACGGGGCGATTTTTTGTCAAATTGAAACGAAGAAACACCGCTCGCGCCAAATCCCCAACGGGTGTCGGGCGTGTAAAAAACGACCGGGACGGCGAACCAACGGGGGCGCAAATTTGGGCTTGTCGTGTCCAATTTTGTCGGGTTTTGAGCGGGCAAAACGAATGTTTTGATCAACAAAAAACAAAAAACCAGCGCGTATTTCAACCTTTTTTCTTTTTGAACGACCATGTGATAAAAACGCGGGCAACAAGCTCGCCGCTTGATCTTGAACGGCCCTCGCTTATCATCGTGATGGTTTGGCCGTCGCCCGATTCGATCGCTGTTTGGATGGTCTCGCGCACTTTTTGGCCATCCGCGCAAGTAAAAAGTGTCAAATCAGTTGCTTTTTTGAGAAATTCAGCGCGGACTTCCGTGACCAACATCGAGACCGGGGGGCCATCGTCAATCAGCGCGAGGCCCAAAAGCCCGGTGCTCATTTCGCCCGCACCGACCTGCGCAGCGAAATAGGTCGAGCGGAACGGGTTTTTGGTGAACCACCCGTATGGGAGGCCGATTGTGCAACGGTCTTCGTCGGCCTCGACAATTTTCAGCCCCCAAAACCATGCGGTCGGCAGTTTTAAAAGTTGGTAAAACTTGAACGCAAAAGGCTTGCGAAGGCGGGCAATGAGTTGGTTTTGCATTTTTATGTTACGAGTTTCGAGTTTGATGGGGCAAAGATAATTCATAAAAAAACCGCGCCGGGCTATTCCGAACGGGATGCCGTTTTACTTTTGCCCCGGTGGCACGGAAATTTATTTCCGCCTGATTATCAGCGGAAATAAATTTCCGCGCTACCAGAAATTTCCAAAAAAGAATTCAAAAAGCATGAATCTCCACGAATATCAGGGCAAGAACCTGTTGAAAAGCTATGGCGTGAAAATCCAAGAGGGCATCGTTGCCGAAAACGGGAAGGAAGCGAGCGATGCCGCCATAAAATTGAAGGCCGATTTTGATTCCGGCTGGTGCGTCATCAAGGCTCAGGTCCATGCGGGCGGCCGTGGAAAGGGTGGGGGCGTGAAGCTCGCCAAAAACCCGGAAGAGGCCGCCGCGATCACCGATAAAATGATCGGGATGCACCTCATTACCCCGCAAACCTCGGCGGAAGGGAAGCTCGTTCGCAAGGTTTTGGTGGCACAGGATGTCTATTATCCGGGCGCGTCGGAGACCAAGGAATTTTATATCTCCGTCCTGACCGACCGTGAAACGAAACGCAACGTCATTATATATAGCACCGAGGGCGGCATGGACATTGAAAAAGTGGCCGAGGAAACGCCCGAAAAAGTGCAAAAGGAATTAGTGGACCCGTTGCTCGGACTGCGGCCTTTTCAGGCATCGAAAATTGCGTTTGGCTTGGGACTTTCGGGTGTGGCCTTCAAAGGCATGGTCGATTTTATACAGAAATTGTATGCCGCTTTTGTCGGTTCAGATGCCGCGCTTTTTGAGATAAACCCGTGCCTGAAAACCTCCGACGACCAGATCATCGCGGTCGATGGCAAGGTGACCTTGGACGAAAACGCACTTTACCGCCATGCCGACCTCGAAGCGCAGCGCGACGTGAACGAAGAAGACCCGACCGATGTGGAGGCTCGCGAATTTGACCTCAACTATGTGAAGCTCGACGGCAATGTGGGCTGCATGGTGAACGGCGCGGGCCTGGCAATGGCGACGATGGACATCATCAAGATCTCGGGCGGTGAGCCTGCAAACTTCCTCGACGTGGGCGGCTCGGCCAATGCCGAGCGCGTCGCGAATGGCTTCCGCATCATTTTGAAGGATCCGAACGTGAAGGCCATTTTGGTCAATATTTTTGGGGGAATCGTCCGTTGCGACCGCGTGGCGCAGGGCATCGTGGATGCGTACAATCAAATCGGCGACATCCCCGTGCCGATTATCGTCCGCCTGCAGGGGACAAATGCCGAGGAGGGCAAAAAAATCATCGACGAATCCGGCCTTAAAGTGATGGGCGCGGTGCAATTGCAGGACGCTGCCGATTTGGTGTCGAAAGTGCTTTAAAATAGCATTAAGGTCGGAGAGGCTAGAAACTCCTCCGACCTCAAAAGAAGCCAAAAACATCTTTCGAAACGGGCATCAAAATTGCCATAGGTAAACAGTTCCTCCATAATCCTGCCTGCCCCTCTGTTATTTTTCAACAGACACAGCAATCCAAATTTATGAGAAAACTGACCGTGGCCCTCGCCAGCATCCTGCTGGCCATTTCTGTTTTTGGACAAAACCAACAGATCGACGCGCTCCAAAAGGCGCTTACCAAAACCAACGATATTGGCGAAAAAAGTGTGTTCGCCGCCCAGTTGAGCCAGCAATTCCGGCTCGATGGCAACGTGGCATCGGCTGCGGATTTTGCCGAAAGGGCGATGGAATTTGCCAAAAAATCGGGCAAGGACAACCTCGTCGCAGCTGCAATCGATGAACAAGGGCTGGTTTTACAACAAAAATACGACTACGAAAACGCGATGCGCTTGTTTGTCGATGCGATGAAGATGCGCGATGAGGCGACCGACCCGGCGGGCTTTTCAAAAAGCAAGAACCTGATCGGTCGGCTGTTTTTTCAACAAGGCGACTATTCCTCGGCAAAGCAAAACCTTGAACGGGCGCTCGAGATCCGGCAGGTTCAAAAGGACAAATCAGCGGCGGCTGAAACAAACCAGTATTTGGGCGATGTCTATTTGGCGCAAAAAATCTTCGGCAAGGCGCAGGAGCATTTCCGCGCGGCATTGGAGCAAAAAATAGAGGCGCAGGACATTTCGGGCGCGGCCCAGACGGCCTCATTTTTGGGCAAACTTTCCAACGAACTTGGCGACGGCGATGGCGCGCTGGTCTATTTCCGGCAGTCGCTCGACCTGAACCAATCGAACGAGGACTTGCCTAAAATGGCCGCCGATTTCACCAATATTACCGAGGCGTTGCTGCATCAGGGTAATTTTGACGAGGCATTTTCGACCTGTCAAACAGCAAAAAAGATTGCCATCGAGGTGCGCGACAGCCTCCAATTGGCGACAGGTTTCAAAAACGAGGGCCTTGTCTTTTCAAAAAAAGGCGACCGTGCGAAGGCGGCTTTGGCTTTTGACACCGTCTCGATGCTCCTCCCGCAACTGCTCGGCGTGACCGGGACCTCCGAAGTTTGGCGGCAGACCGCTGCTGGTTATCGCGAAATCGGGCAGCTGGAAAAGGCCTTTTCCGCGCTGACCGCGTTCAACACGTCGCGCGATGCCGTTTTTTCGTCCGAAAAAAACAAGGCCCTGCTCGAACTTACGACCCGTTTCGAGTCCGAATTTGCGGCCGCGAAACAAAAACAACAGATCGAAAAACTGGAGATCGAACAGGCAACCGCGGGCAAGATCCGGCTCGGACTTCTGGCTTTGATCGCCTTTGGCGGGTTTGCCATTTGGTCGCTTTTTCGTACAAATGCCATCAAAAAGCGCGACAATGAACTGTTGAAAAACAAGAACGAGGAAATTGACGGCAAAAACCAGGAGCTCGACGCGAAAAACCAAAGCCTTGACATCCTGAACGCCAAGCTCGTGAACGAGATCGCGGAACGCGAGAACATGGAGAAGACGAGCTTCGCCCGCGAAAAATTCCTCGCCCGCGTGAGCCAAGAAATGCGGACGCCGATGAACAATATCCTCGGCCTTTCGCGCGAACTTCTGGAGAACAAACCGCGCCCGGAGCAATCGGACGCGCTGCGCAATTTGCAGTTCATGGCCAATTCACTCGTCGTCTCGATCAATGACATGCTCGATTTTTCAAAAATTGAGACCGGGAAATTGACGCTCGAAACGGTCGAATTTGACCCATCGAAAATCGTCTTTGATGTCGAAAACCGTTTTTCGCCGCAATTGAAGCTGAAAAAAGTGTCGTTCAAAGTGGATTATGACCCACAGATCCCGGCAAAATTGGTCGGCGACCCGACCCGGCTGAACCAGATTTTGAGCAACCTGATCGGTGCGTCCGCTAAAACGACGGATGCGGGCGAGGTAACGGTGCAGGTCGGTTTGCAGGAATTTTCGAGCAAAGAGGCACTATTAAAGGTTTCGATCCACGACACCGGGCATGGCATTTCGGCCATGGAACTCGACCGGGTCTTGCACCCAACGGCGGAATTGGGGGAAATTTTTGAGGAAAGCGACGGACAAAACCTCGGCCTGGCGATGACAAAACGACTTGTTGACCTGCAAAATGGAAGGCTCGAAGCACGGTCATCGGAAAGCGGCGGATCGACGTATTTGCTCTGGCTGCCGTTTCAGATGCCCGCGAAAAAATCGTTTGGGCCCATTGACCCGTTGCGAAATTTTGAAAAAATGGCCGGCAAGCGCGTCCTTTTGGTCGAGGACAACAAGATCAACCAGCTCGTTGTCGCCAAAATGCTCGCAAAAGCGGGGATGCTCATTACGACCGCCGACGACGGTCTCATCGCGCTCGAAAAGTTTGAACAGGGCAGTTTTGACCTCGTATTGATGGACATCCAAATGCCAAACATGGACGGCTACCGAGCGACCGCAGAGATGCGCAAAACGTCCCGCCCAGAGCATAAAACCATCCCGATCATCGCCCTGA
>JANOQP010000309.1:0-4185 GCA_031414895.1 Saprospirales bacterium | reverse complement strand
CTCAACCAACCGACCAGTTTGCCGCTCGGCATCGAGCTGAACTGGGACGGCGAACCGCAGACCATCGGCATCATGGACCTCGTGTTCACCGCCGAGCGGGCGGTGGCGCAGGCCGTGGCGGCCATCAATATCCCCAACCTGAACGGCTGGCTGGCCATCGGCGGGCGCGATATCTGCCTCACGCCGACCGGGCCGAGCACGGAGATGTTCGAACTGTTTTTGCCGAACGACAAAATAATCGGTTGGGCGGACGACCCGACTTCGTATTCGTTCAAATTCGAGGGCTCGATGAACCCCGATGCGCCGCGCCTGACCCGCGCCCGGTTCAAGTGCGGCAAGCTCGAAGAGTTCAAGATTTATGCGACGACGCAGTTTGCCCGGTCGGAGTTTTTGCCGATCGAGGCCGATTTTTCGGTAAAAAACACGGGGCAGGTGGCCGCCCGGTTTGATGCCATTTGGAAAAAAAAGGACGGCTTTTTGGGGAAAATGGACATGGACCGATTTGCGCTGACCGGTGCGCCCGACTGGGCCTTTGAGCTGAACGAGGGATGGATGGATTTTTCAAAAGAAAACAACCCGCTCGGGATGGTTTTCCCGGACGGTTTTCCCGACGACAAAAAGCCGGCTTGGAAAGGTTGGTACCTGAAAAACCTGACCTGTTTCACGCCAAAACAGTTCAAAAGCATCAACGACGAGACAAAACGGTTCCAATTCGGCATCAACAATTTGCTAAAAGACCCGTCCGGGATTTGGCTGAAAGCGGTCGCTTCCGATATCATGCCGCTGGCCGAGGGCGATATGGGCGGCTGGGCGGCCTCGCTCGACGAGGTTTCGCTGTCGATCCGGGAAAGCGATTTTGAAAAACTGGAACTGCGCGGCCAGATTGCCACGCCCGTCAACGACACGGCCACCCTCCAATACGTCCTCCGCGTCGGCTATGCTCCGGGGGATGAGATTGAAACGGACGAAGGCACCCTGCACCGAGGCCTTCGGGGACGGATATCCGGGCGGGTCGAATTTCCCGAAGGGGGCTACGAAATGCAATTTTTCAATAGCAAGTATGCCAATGTCCGCTTGCTGGAAACCAGTTTTTTGGAACTTTCCTTTGAGCAAGTGGCGGGCTGGGGCATCGAGGCCGAGTTGAGCGGCATTTACAATATGTGGTATGTGGCGGGCAACTCGCAGTCGATGACCTATCTCGATTCGCTCTCTTTTGAAAAAATGACCATCAAAAGTTGGGGCGACGACAAGTTCGACTGGGGCGACTGGGCGTTTTCGAGCCCGCAGCACTCGGTGCGCGATTTCCCGGTCTCCATCGAAAACATTGGCGGCGTGGACCGCACCAGCCTGAACGGCAACCCGGAAATCGGCCTCCAATTTGACATAAAATTGGCCCTCGACGGCGAGGTGAACACCTTTGAGGCATCGACGACGCTCACAATGTGGGCCGAACTGACCGTTTTGCCCCGGCAGAGCTACCGTTTTTCGGGTCTTTCGCTCAATGCGGTGGCCGTAAAAGGCGAGGTCGGCCCGGTCTCGATCGATGGGCAACTGACCTTTTTTGACCGCGACGCGACGTTCGGCGACGGTTTTCGCGGAAGGCTCGCGGCGCGCTTTTTGAAAAAATTCGAGGTCGAGGCGATGGCTCAATTTGGCAAAAAAAACGGGATGAGGTACTGGATGGTGGATGGGCTCTTGATGCTCGGTTCGGCGGAAATCGGCGTTTTCCCGCCCGCGCTGGTGGTCAAGGGCTTTGGCGGCGGTGCGTACAAAAACATGGAGCGCGTGTCGATGCCCGACCTTTCGGAAATCCAAAATTCGGACTCGACCAATATCGGCATCGGGCTGTCAAAAGCGGTCTATCGGCCCCTGCAAAGCGGTTGGGGCTTCAACGTCAAGCTCGTTTTTGGGCCGTCGCAAAAGGAAACCTACCGTTTGGTCGGCGAATTGGGCGCGAGTTGGCAAAACGGATCGATCCATTCTATTCAATGCAACGCGTGGCTGACCATCATGGCCAAAGACCCGGACAGCACCGATGCGCCGATCAAAGGCCAGGCCAACCTGACGTGGAATTTTACCGACGACATTTTTACGGGGGCAATTGACGTGCAGATCAATATGGCCGATGGCCGCGTGACGGGCGGCGGCGGGGCGCAGCTTTATTTCAGCGACGATAAATGGTTCATCAAAGTGGGCGAGCCACAAAACAAGATTGCCGTCAATTTTAAAATGGACAAAGCCGACGGCCAGCCCGAAGAGGCCAACGGCGGCGCCCCGCAAAAACAGCCGCCGCTCGAGGGCATCGGCTTTTATTTTATGCTGGGCGACGAGCTGCCCGATTTTTCGGATGCCGACCTGCCCGCGCGGATCAGACAGGCCCTCAACGAGGAGGGCATCACGCTGTCAAACCAGCGCGATGGGGACGTGGCCAGCGGTAGCGGCATCGGGCTGGGCGCGTGCATTGATTTCCCGGAAAAAAAGTTCAATTTCCTGTTCCTGTACGCAGCGGCGGAGATCGACCTCGGCTTTGACCTTTCTTTGAAAAAATATGAAAACGTGGAATGCCAGGGACAGACGAGCTTTGGCCACAACGGCTGGTACGCGAGGGGCCGGATCTACGGGTACGTCTATGGCGAGTTTGGCGTGGAGGTCGATTGGGGCATCATCGAGGGCAGTTTTGCGATCGGGTCAGTGGGCGTGGGTGCTGTCCTGACGGGCGGTCTGCCCAACCCGTCGTGGGTCGCGGGCGGTGTTTTGGTGCATTACAGCGTGCTGGGCGGCGCGTTTTCCGGCTCGAAAAACTTCTTTTTCAAAGCCGGGAAAGTCTGCGACCCCAACAATGCCAGCCTCGCCAACCTCAAATTGGTCGAGCAGATGATCCCCGAAAACGGTTCGACCGGGGTGGATTGCGGCGTTTTCCCGCAGGTCATCCTCAATTTGCCGGTCAATACGGAACTTCAAAACGTGATCACAAACAGCGACGGGGCGCCCGCCGTGCAACGCTACCGGGTGAAGTTTGACAATGCGGTTTTGCAAAAAAAGAAAGGCAGCGGATGGGAAACGGTCACGCTTTCCCCATCTGGCGCACAGGTCATCCAGAACAATTACACGCTCGAATACCGGCCTGCCGCGATGCTGGCGGGCGACTCTACCTATCGTTTTTCCCTAAATATTTGGGTCGAGGAATTCGTCATCGACAAATGGCTGAAAATCCGCAAAAACGGGGTGGTGCAGATTGCCACGTTCACCTCGGAATTTCGGACCGGGGCGCAGCCGACCACCATCCGGGACCAAGATGTGGCGCAATCGTGGCCGCGCAGCCGCCAGCGTTTTTACCTGCAAGACGAATGCCGCAACGGTTTTATTTGGCTAAAACAGGGCAATCCCAACTTCCCGACCGTGAACGGCGGCCTAAAATATGAGTACACCGCTGTTTTTACGCCCATTTCGAGCGGCGAGACGGTCACTGCCCCATTGACTTTTGAGCCAATGCAACCGGCTTCGCCCAATCGGCTAAATTTTCAAATGCCGACGCTTTTGAACGACAAAACGTATTCGTTGAGGATCATGGCCAAGGGTGTTCCGATTGTCAAAAACGGCGAGACGACCATCGAGCTCGTCGCAAACAACAGCACCGTCCGCAACAGCCTGACCGAAACATTGGGCATCTTGAACCAGTCCACCGACGGCACTTTTGATCAGGTCAGGACCAAAAAACAGTCCAAAATGGCCGTCCGCACCCCGGAAAAAGAGGTGTTCAAGATGTTTTTCCGCACCAGCCATTTCCAAAAATTGGATGCTAAAATGGCAGCCGTGGCCACGACGACCGAGGTGATAACGGCCACAACCGGGTCCATCAGCGCACATTACCCGTCGCTAACCGAGGGTTACGACCAATATGACCTGAAAAGCGTGGCCATGCCGGGCAGCACCAGCCCAGCTTTGGGGCCATTGGTCCTGCCGCAGCCCATTGCCTTGCAGGAGCCGTGGTATTTTCAATGGGCGCAGCCGCAGTTTTTTGATTACTGGCAACAGATGTACGGCTGCTGCAAAGTGGTTTGCTTCAGGTATTGGGGCTCAACAATCAATACTTGCACAACTGTATTCACCTCGCCCCCGGAAGTTATCCAACCAAATGCCAATTATCTCGACCCGATAAAAGCAAAAAACCTCCTTTCGGACACC
>JANOQP010000308.1:0-1841 GCA_031414895.1 Saprospirales bacterium | reverse complement strand
CGACGGAGGGTTTCACAGAGGACATAGGGCCTTTTTCTCTGCGACCTCTGTGAATCCCTCCGTCGTCCTCTGTGGTTAAAAAATCAATTCGGCACCGCGACGGGTATCGAATCCACCATTTCGGATTTCCCAAAAACAAGGTGAAAGGGCAGTTTGCGCAGCTCGAAATCGAGGATGAGCGACGTGTCGGTGAGGGCCGAGATTTTGATGTCCACGCCTTCCACGCCCTCCGGTTTTTGGGTGAGAATGTCCTTTTTTATGGAAAAACCCATTGGCACCTCGGTGAAATTGGGGTCGGGTATGGGCAGGTTGGTGATCATTTTTTCACCGTCGAACTTGATGTAGGCCCCATCAAAAGCGGCCGATTCGACGCCGTCGCGCGCGCCTTTTTGTATGAACCATTTGCCGTCGAGGAGGGCCGTGTCGATCGTCGGTTCATCCTTGCAGGCAACTATCGCCAGCAAAAAAATAAGCGGAAATTGGGCTGTCCTTCGTAGTGTCATGGTGGGATTTTTTGTTCATAGTGGGCTTCCGCGAAATAATCAACCGCGGTTTTCATTGATCTGGACGGGACCGATGGGTTTTTTGACCTTCACCTCTGGCAGTTCGACGAAGCCGAAGCCGAGGTGGCCATGCTCGCCAAAGCCGCTGTGGTAGGCAAAATCCATCAACAATTGGGGCATCGTAATCTCAAATTCATAGACAAAGCCGCGCACCTGCAACAGCCCCTCGGCGTTCGGTTTGAGGTGGATCAGGCGGCTTTTGGGCTGCGCCCGAAGTTGAAAAACCATCGGAAAGCTCGCATCGAGCAGGTTCTCGGCATTGAGCGCCCGGTTGCGGTGGGCCGATTTGTACTTGCGGATCAGGTGGGTGAAAAAGGCGACATCGTACTGTTCGGAATCAGGCAGTGGATAGGGCGTTCCGCTCGGTGCGTCCTCGACATCGCCGATGGAAATGGGCGATGAAACTTTATAGGTCATCGTTTCCTTAAAGGTCATTTTTGGCATCACCTGCCAATGTTTCACCTCAAAAACAGCGGGTTTGCCCTCGCAGGTGCCCAATTGGAGCGGGAATTGGCGAAAAAGATGGACAAGCTGTTGCTCAAATTGTTGGCCCAGCCAAAAGGAGAGCGTCAGTTTTACCTGATTGCCGAGCAGGCGAAATTCCTGCTTCGTCTGGTCCATTTCATACGGGTAAATGGCGAGCGGCGAGAACGTGAAGAGCTTGAAATCCTTCGATGCGAGGTCAAAACCGAGCTGCTGGATATGGTTGTTCAACTCGGCACCGCCTTTTGCGAGCACGTTGAAGACCCAGGCGGAAAGCTCACTTTGATAGTTGATCGGGATGATCGTGTTCCTCTGACAGGTTAGGCTAAATTGGATGCGCATAGTAAAGTACTGCGATTAAAAATAGATTATATGATTTTTTAGGACGGTATAATTTGGGCGAAAAATAGACAAGATCCCGGTTTTCTCAAACGAAACATTGCCTTTGGGCAAAATAGCGGGCATATTTTTTCGGGGCCGGGCCGTGCGCTCGTCGGTGGTTCGCGGAATTTTTGTTCGCCGCATGGTTTTCAGGGAAACCATTGGATGTCCCGTGGCGGGCTTTTCCCCAATTTTACGCCTACTGAATAGGCATAAATGGAATCCGTTTTTTATCATTGCGGAGGATTTTGGGGCAACCGTTTTTGGCCCGCCGCCGAATTGTTTTTGTAAAATCCCTCGTCTTCATGATTGTGACCGTCCCTGTTTTTTGGCAAAACTTTTCCCAAAAAAACAGGCAGCCAATCAGCCTTTCACCGGCTCTTTTTGGCACCGCGAAAACTACTATTCTCATCC
>JANOQP010000307.1:0-7765 GCA_031414895.1 Saprospirales bacterium | reverse complement strand
CAGTTCGACGCGGCGTTCGTGGTAGATTTTTTCGCGCAAATCAACTTGCGCCGTCATCGTGATGTCTGGCAAGATAAAATTGTTCGTCCCCCGCGCCCGCTTGCGGACCTGGTTCAAAAAAACGAGCGCGTCGGCGCCTTTTCCATTTTCGTTCAAGGCCTCGGCCATCAGCAAAAGCGCGTCCGCGTAACGCATTATCCTAATATTTCCGGGGCCGTTGTCCTGCAAACCGGAATGCGCCGGGACCCACGCTTTTTTGTTGTAACGCTCCTCCGTGTCCAAAATATCGGGGTTGTTCTGCACGATTGCCGAGCCGTCGGGGAGCTGTTCGCCGGGCGCGAGAACGGTCGCACGGCGGCGCGGATCGCCCGGCTCGAAGGTGTTCACAAAGTCGAGCGACGGCGCGTTGAAGCCCCAGCCGAGGTTCGGGATGCCGCGCACGCCCTGGATCATGTTGAACGGCGACGCGCCCGGTCCGGAGATCGGTGCTTGGGTCGCCACCGCCGGGACCTCAAAGATGGACTCCACGCCATTTTCCTGTGCGGGCGTGAAAAGTTCCGTGTATTTCGGCGCGAGGCTGTGCTGGCCCTCGTCGATCAGCGTGCGCAAAATGGCCTCGGCTTTTGCAAAATCATGTTTCACCATGTACAATTTCGCCAAAAGCCCCTGCGCCGCGCCGCGCGTCACCCGGCCGAGGTCGGCAGGTTTTTGCCCCAGTTTTTTTGGCAAAACATCGGCCGCAGCCAATAGATCGGCCTCGATCAAATCAAAAATTGCCGTTTTTGGCTGGCGCGTTTGGGTAAAATATTCGCTTTCCGCCAATTGCCGCGTGACGATTGGCAGGTCGCCAAACCATTGCACGAGCAACAAATAACTGTACGCCCGGAGCGTCTTCGCCTCGCCGACAAGCCGGTTTTTGAGTGGCTCGTCCATGTCAATTTTTGGGATGTTCTCGATGGCCAAATTGGCGCGCCCGATGGCCTGATAGTGCCCTTTCCAAAGTTGCGCCGGAACGGTATGCGAGGGGCTGAACGAGAACTCGTCGAGCTCCTGCATATAGGGCGCGTCATTCGGCGACGAGCCTTTGTTCGCGTCGTCGCTCATAATATCGGTCGCGCCGATCCATGGAAAAGCGACGCAATCCCACTCGCGGTACTGTTGGTAAATGGCGTTCGTGGCCCAAACCGCGTGGTCGGCGGTCTGGAAAAAAGTGTCGTAGCTCAGCTCGCCCTTTTTGCCGCGATCGAGGAATTCCTTTCGACAGCCGACGGCGAAAACGACGAGGAAAAGCAGGGTCAAATTGATTTTAGAAAAAAAGATATTTTTCATAACGCATTGATTTTCAATGAATTGGTTTGTCCAAAATTTCTCAAAAACGAAAATTCAAATCAGTGTAATTTGAGCAATTTGTGGCAAAAAATAGAACTAAAACGTCAGGTCCAGCCCAAACTGCCACGACCTCGCCACCGGGTATCCCCCATAATCGACGCCCACAGAGAACGGCTGATCGACATTCGAAACGCCCGGCCCAAAGCCCGAAAATTCCGGCGAATAGCCCGAATAGGCCTGTTTTGTCCAGACGTTGTTTGCCGAAAAAGAGGCGCGGCAACGGCTGATCTTGGCCCCGTCGAGCCATTTTTTCGGCAGCGAATAGCCGACGGCCACCGTCCGGAGGCGCACGAACGCGCCGCTTTCGAGGTAATAATCGGACACCCGCTGCGTCCCGGCCCCGCCACTGTTCGCGCGCGGCACGGTTTGGCTCGGATTATCTACGGTCCATCCGCCGACCTCGGTTTTTTCCCAATTGTAGACCCCGAAACGGTAGATTTTTTTTGCGTTGAAAACCTTGTTGCCGCGCACCCCAAAAACATCGGCGGCCACATCGATGCCGCGCCATTCCGCCCCAAGATTGACCCCGAAGCTCATCGTCGGGATGGGGCTGCCGAGGGTCACGCGGTCGGTCGAGGACAATTTCCCGTCACCGTCGTTGTCGCGGAAACGGAGGTCGCCGACCTTTTCGTCGCCGAATTGCGGGAGCGTCATCAACTCGTTTTCATCCTGAAAAACGCCCGCCACCTGATAGCCGAAAAACGAGCCGATGGGCAGCCCGACGATGGTTTTCGTGGCCGGATCGCCCTCGATGATGGCCGAAGGGATCTCCTCCTTGCCGTCCGCGAGCTTCACGACCTCGTTTTTGACGGGCGAAAAAGTGCCGCCGAGCCGCCACGAAAAATGCTCACCGACCGATTGCCGCCAGTTTGCCGTGAAATCCCAGCCACGGTTGCGGACGCGCGCCGAATTGACCACTGGGTCGTCCGCCGAGCCGACATAATCGGGGATCGGCGGCGCGGCGATGATGTCGAACGTGAGCCGTTCGTAAAAATCGGCCTCGATCTCGAGCCGGTTTTTGAACAGGCCGACCTCCGCTCCGATGTCCGTCTGCCGGGTGGTCTCCCAACGGAGGTCGGGGTTGGAAATGCTGATCTGCGTCGCGCCAAAATTGAGGTCCTCGCCCACGCCGAACACGCCGTAAAGCCCGTTTTTCACCGAGGCAATCGTCGGATATTTGCCGTTCGTGGAATTTTGGTTGCCCAAAAGACCGATCGAGGCGCGGATTTTCAGTCGGTCGAACAGGCCCAAATTTTCCACAAAATCTTCCTGCCCGAGGTTCCAGCCGAGGCCGATGGACGGGAAAATGCCCAGCCGATTGGCCGGTTGGAAACGGCTCGACTGGTCGGCGCGCATCGAAAAGGTCATCAGGTACCGGCTTTTGAAACTGTAATTGGTCCGAAAAAGCATCGAAATGAGTGCCTCGTCCTCCGCTTTGCCCGTATTGGTCTGCGTCGTGTCGTTGCCCGCGTTGAGGTAAAAAAGGTCGTCGTCGGTGCCCGGAAAATGGCGGCGGCTGGCCTCGACTTCCTCTGTGCCGCGCTGCTCGGCCGTGTACCCGGCGAGGACGTTGAGGTGGTGCAGCTCGCCAAAATCGCGGTCGTAGGTCAGCGTCTGCTCCCAGATCCAGTCGCGCGTTTTGTCCCATTTCACGTTCAAAATGTCCTCTCTGTTGAGCTGCGAGTCCGAAACATCAAATTTTGGCGTGATCCGCCGCTCCTGGTTGTTGCCATAATCGACCCCGAAATTGGAGCGGAACGTGAAGTTTTTCAAAAAACGGAGATCGGCGAAAACATTGCCCACGCCCCGCAGCCGGTTGTCGTGGACGTTTTTTTTGTAAAAAAGCTCGGCTGCCGGATTGGCGATGGCGAGGCCGAAATAGGTCGGGTCGGTAAATCCGCCCGTCGAGTCCTTCGCCGCAAAAACGGGCGGCATCCGGTAGGCCATGTTCGCCACGTCAGGCGATTTTTGGGCCCTGCTTTTCGTGAAAACAAGGTTCGAGCCGACCAAAAGCCACGATTTTACCGGAATCTGTTGGTTGAATCGCATCGTGAACCGCTCATATTCGCCGTTTTTCACGATGCCCTCCTGCCGAAAATAACCACCGCTGACATTGTAGCTCCAGCCCTTTTCGTTGCCGCCCGAGGCGGAAAGCACCACGTTCGCCAGCGGCGCACGTTGGAAAACCTCGTTTTGCCAATCAGTCCCCGCGCCGAGCGAGGCGGGGTCGGGGTAATAGTTTTTCCCCTTAAACTCGTTGTAAAGCTGCGCAAACTCACTGGCGTTGGCCATCGGGATGGTCCGCGTCACGCGCTGTTCGCCGTAATAGCTCGACAGCGAAAGTTGTCCGCGCGTGCCGCCTTTCCCGTTTTTCGTGGTGATGATAATTACGCCATTCGCGCCCCGCGCACCATAAATCGCGCAGGCCGAGGCATCTTTCAGCACCTCGACGGAGGCCACGTCCTGCGGGTTGACAAAATTCGCATCGGACGTGATCATCCCGTCGACGACAAAAATCGGCGCCGAATTGTTCAGCGACCCAGTCCCCCGGATCCGGATGACGGCCGCCGCGCCCGGTTCGCCGTTTCGCGGCTGGACATAAACGCCCGCGATCTTGCCTTGCAGGGCGTGCTCGACCGAGCCGACCGTCACGCGCTCGAGGTCGCGCGATTTGACGGTGCCGACAGCACCCGTGAGGTCGCTTTTTTTCTGAACACCGTAGCCGACGACGACGACTTGGTTAAGCATGGTTTCGTCCTCGCCGAGCATAATCTCGACGGACGTGCGGCCCGCGAGGGCGATTTCTTTTTCCTCGAAACCGACAAAACGGATGCTCAAAACCGAGGTTGCCGCGTCCTTTATTTCCAAAATAAACTTGCCGTCGAGGTCGGTGATAGTGCCGTTCGGCGTGCCTTTTTCGGCGACGGTCGCGCCAAAAAGCGGCTGGCCATTGGCCTCGAAAACCGTCCCCGTGATTCGTTGCGCGGTCGCGCAAATGGTTGATAATGAGGTGATTAGGAGAAGAAGTAGTGGTTTTATTTTCATGTCCAATTTATTTGTGTGTTTTAAAAAACCGGGGTCACGCTGGCGCGAGGTTTCACCTCGTGCCTCGTATTTCGTCGGCTGCGCCGACACGTTCGGCACGAATTTCAGGTAAATCATGGCAACGTTTTGCCAAAAACATCAATCGAAGAAGTCGGCTCAGCCGACAGAATGTGAGACACGAGGCGAAGCCTCGCGCCAGCGTACACACGAGGCGAAGCCTCGCGCCAGCGTAAGACACGAGGCGAAGCATCGCGCCAGCGTAGACACGAGGCGAAGCATCGCGCCAGCGTAGACACGAGGCGAAGCCTCGCGCCAGCGTAGACACGAGGCGAAGCCTCGCGCCAGCGTAAGCAGCCTCGCGCCAGCGTAGGGCCACTATTTTTTATGCAAAAAAAGCCAATCCAAGTTCGCGTCATCGTCATAGACCGTGTTCCAAATATCATGATCGCCCGCCGGAAATTCGACGTATTCCGCTCGGCTGCCCGATTTTTTCAGCACATCAAAAAGGTCGCGGCTGTATTTTGGGATCAAAATGGCATCGTTCGCGCCATGAAAAAACCGGAGTGGCACGTCCTTTATTTTTTCAAAATAACGAAGGTCCGCGCCACCGCAAACGGGCATCGCTGCCGCAAAAAACCCGGGCCGACGCATCAACATCTCAAAAGTGCCGTGGCCGCCCATGCTCAAACCGGTGAGGTAGATCCTGTCGCGGTCGATCGTCGGGTTTTTGGCCAAAACCGAGTCGATCAGGGCCAAAAGCGACAGCCCCGCCGCCGATGGTTTGTCAAAATCGAGGGTCACTTTTTGGTCGTCGCGGGTCGTGTTGTGCCATTTTGCGTCGTTCGGACATTGCGGGATGAGGACGAAACAGGGGTGTTTTTTTTGAAAATCGGGCTCGGCGAAGTTCAAAGCCCCATTTTTCAACTGGCTTTCGTTGTCAAGACCGCGCTCGCCGGAGCCGTGCAAAAAGATTACGAGCGGAAAAGATTGCGGCCCAGTGAGGGGATGACTTGAAGTCAGCCCCACACTTTTCGGCGGGTTCAAAAGGCGATAGGGCAGGGGAGTGCCGCCCAGTTTTTCCGCGTCGCGGAATATTTTTTTCGCAAAAAAAGTCTTCAAGTCGGTCGGGATTTGCTGATTGACGAAAGCAGGGGAGGTTTTTTTGACGCCTTTTGGCTCGGCATTTTCGAGCCAGCCGCCCGAGAACCCGGCGCGTTTCATGCCGCGGACGAGGTTTGGGTTCTTTTTCATCAAGTTCCACAAAAAGCCGCTGCGCCAGTTTTCGAGCATCAGCAAAATGGGGCCTTGGTCAATGCCCAAATAATCGGTGTCGAACCAGCCGCCGGGGAGCTGCCCGCAGGCCGTAAAACCGGGGTTGAAGGCATCTTTGAATCCATATTTGCCCACCAAACTATCGCCGTAGGTCGTCCACATCGCATCGAGCGCGGCGACGCAGGGGCCGGGCGCGAACGGGATGGAGCCGCCAGCAGCCGTCGGGGCGATCGTGCCGTCGTTGGTTTCGTAATCGGAGGCCGCACCCCGGGCAGAATAGCCGTCGTAATTATCGCGGTCGGCGCAGGGCGTTTTTTCGGCGTTTTTGTTTTTCCAAAACCAGTCCGTCGGGCCGTCGCAAGCGGTCAGGCCCCATATTTTTTCGTTGAAATGCGGGAATTTCGACTGGTTTTTTACGCAAAAAGCCTGATTGGAGAGCGTCGCACGGCGGCTGTTCTCAAAATAATCAAAGCCGCGGGCGGTCATGTACGGGTCATTTATCCCCCTAAAATCCACCCAAACATGGCTGTACTGATGGCCAAAAAGGGGCCCAAAATTGACGTGCGGCTGCCCCAAAAATTCATCATAATAATAGGTGTCCGTCCACGCCGTCCAGCTTTTCACCGGGATCATGTGCGTTGGCGAGCCGAGGGCGAGGAAATAGAGCAACATCGCCTCGTTGTAGCCCGCCCATTCTGCCGAAAGGAAGCCCGATTCGGGTTTCCAGCCCATCGAGATCCGGTAATTTGAATTGAGCATCCAATCCCATTCGACGCGGTCGTAAAGTTGCTGGGCGGTGTTTCGGATGGCGGTCTCGGTCGGGTTTTCGCCGTCAAAATAGGTCTGCGCCGACAAGGCCCCGGCCATCAAAAGCCCGCTGTCGATGGTCGAAAGTTCGACATCCTTAAAACGGTGCCCTTTTTGATGGTCCAAAAAATGGTAAAAAAAGCCGTGAAACCCGCCCATTCCGGTCGCGGCATCGCCTTGCGGCAAATTTTTCAAAAATGCGAGGGTCTTCAAGGTCCGCTCCGCCGCCTGTTCGCGGGTGACATAGCCGCGCTCCACGCCGACCAAGTTTGCGCTCAACCCAAAACCTGTTGCCGCGATGCTCGAAAAGGCGACCGTCGGCCAGCGGTCGGGGGTCTGGAAGTTCGCGTCGGCGGTTTCCCAAAAGAAGTTGAAGGTGCGCTTTTCGAGTTCGTCGATCGAAAAAGCGGGCGCCGGTTGTGATTTTAAGGCAAAAGGCAAAAGGCAAAGGGCAAAAAGTGGAGCACTCCATTTTTTTGAAAAAAGCCCAAATCTCAAGCCCCGCCACGTTGTCATCCTGAAAGGATCTGCCCAAACCGAGGGACAATTTTGGGGCAAAACAGGATTGTTTTTTGCCCCAAATCCCTGCAAAAACTTGGGCAGATCCTTACAGGATGACAGGTTCGTTGAATGGGCAATGTCTCCTTTTTCAAAAACAAAGTGTGCGTTAATTTTGTGTCCGTCCATTTTGTTCGACCTCGTTTTTGGTGAAAAATCCATGTTTTTCCAAAAAATATTTTTTAAAAAAAAATGGCCGGACGGCACGAAACCGCCCGACCACAGCTGATTTTAAAAACTAAACCCTAAAAATTCTACTGTTTCACAAACCGTCCGCGAGCGACCGGGTTGCCGTTCGCCTCGAAACCGATGAGCTGATAAACGCCCGTTTGGAAGCCGCCAACGAGCAGTTCGGCGTTTTCGTCGCCAGCTGTCGAGACGGTCGAAACACGCTGTCCGAGCGAGTTCATCACGTCAAGGCGCACGATTTTGCCCAAATTTTTGACAAAAAGCTCGGTGCTGACCGGGTTTGGCGCGATTTCGAGCGCCTGCAAATCGAGCGGCTCGAACGCGCCGATGATGGTCTGGCATTTGCCCGCGCCGATGACGATATCGTCAAAATAAGAGGTCACGTCCACGCCCGTCGCGTCGATCCCGAGGTCGAAAAAGAGCGTGAGCCGCTGATATTTTGCATCGTCCGGGACGGCGGAAAAGTCGATCGTGAGTTCTTCCCAGTTCCCGGTGACGGTGTTCG
>JANOQP010000306.1:0-1626 GCA_031414895.1 Saprospirales bacterium | reverse complement strand
GTTGTTGTTGGAGAGGCTATGTGCCTTTTGGATGCCTTTTATGTAGTAATGCTCGGCAGAGTCCAATGCCCCCGATTTTTCAAAAGCCGTTGCCAAAATAGTGAAGCCATTGGACTCTTGATAGGGCAATTTGGCCGTCCTTGAAATCGCCAAAAGTGTGTCCACGCAATTTCGGGCGGCCTCAAAATGACCCAGACCGGCCAAACATTTGCACCGCTGTCCATAAAAATTCGACCGCTTCATATCATCGTCATGGGCGATAGAAGGCCGGTGCCGTTCAAGATATTGAATGGCCAAAAAATGATTTTCGCGTATGGATTCAAGTATCCCAAGTTCCAGCCAACCCTCTTTGTTTTCGGAAAGCGCAAGCTTGGTGCGGGCGTATTTTTCGAAATTTTCAAGGTCGCCCAAATCCAGGTAACGGTTGCAGATATTTGTGCAAATACCGATTTTGAGTTTTGAGCCCGGTTGGGCATTTTCGATGAGCCCGAGCGTTTTGAGGTAATATTCGATCGATTTTACGTTGTTGCCGGCATTGCCATAGGTCATCGCAAGGGCATTGGACAATTTGTACATCTGTACGGCATCCACCTTTGCTGCCGATCCAAGTTCCATCGCCTTGTTGTTGTAGAACAAAGCCTTGCCAAAATCGCCCATGGTTTCATAGAGTTGCCCTTTTTGCGAAACGGTTTTTACCAAATAGCTGCCGCCAACTGTTTCGGCCACCTCTATCGCCCGGTCGATAAAGGCCATGGCCTCCGGCAATCGCCGTTGTCTTCTCCGGGTTATGCACATACCGGTCAAACCATCGATAATACCGGTAATAAACGGCGGGTTTTTATTGTTTGAAATATCGAGGGCCATTTGAAAATAAACCGCTGCGGAATCCGGGTTTGCTTTGCCCTGCACCCAGTTTAAGCCCAATTGGATGGCATTTTTGACCTTCACGGTGTCCAGCGGGCTGGAACAGATCAGCTGACGAAGGCTGTCCCTTTGTTTGTTTTGTGGCACCTGACAGGCGCCCATGTGCCAAACCGAAATGAAGATGGAAGCAAGTATTGTTTTCATCGGCCAAAAAATTTAGGGAAATAAGCCATGCCCGCAAAATCCCGACCCCAGGGCCATCCCTGCGCCGGGTCAAAGTTCCACAACATTCCCCATACAAAAATTACCCAAAAGGGTGAATTTTTGCCCCTTCCCGCCCCGTTCATTCTAAAAACAGGGCATTTCCTTCCCTTTCCCGCCTCATTGGTTCGGTCGCCACTTTTCGCTTCATGTCGTCCCGCAACTTTGTTGAAACTTTAAAAATTTCAACCATGAAGCAACATCGACCCACCCGTATTTCCCTGAAAACCATCCTCGCCGCCTGTTTTTTGTTGGCCGCGCAACTACTTTTTGCCCAAAACGTGAGCCTTTCGGGTGCGCTCACGGGCAGCTACGCGCACCTCGGCTCTGCTTTTAGCGCCATCAATTCGGGTGGCGGCTCCGGGGCTGTGACAGTAACAGTAGTGAACGACCACTCCACCACCTCCACTTGTGTACTCAACCAAACCGGATATTCGGTTACTGTCCTCCCACAGGGATTCAGAACGATAACAACGAACATTGCCGATGACCTAATCCGAC
>JANOQP010000305.1:0-4469 GCA_031414895.1 Saprospirales bacterium | reverse complement strand
GTTGGTAAAGCCGCCGTTCGATACAGTGCAGGTCCCGCCGGACGGGAAATTTTCCTGCGCCGCCCAGTTGTCGACCGTGAACTTGAACTCATAGGTGCCGTTGGGGATGTTGATGGTCCCCGTCCAGATATTGTCGCCGTTCGGGTCGGAAAGCGGGTTGGCATTGCCCGACCAGCCGTTGAAACTGCCGCTCACATAGACGGTCGTGAAACTGCCCCCGTATTGGGTCATGTTCACCGAAAAATTGATGGGCACCGGCCCCGTGCAAACCGAGCAACTGTTCCAACAATATTGCGGCAGCGTCATCGGCCCAGCAACGGTCAGGGCCCGGTTGGTAAAACCGCCCGTCGTGATGGTGCAAGACCCGCCGGGCGTGAACTGTTCCTGCGCGGCCCAGTTGTCGATGGTGAATTTGTACTCATAAGTTCCTGCAGCCAAATTGATGGTCCCCGTCCAAATATCGTCGCCATCGGGGTCGGAAAGCGGGTTGGCATTGCCCGACCAGCCGTTCAAATTGCCGCTCACATAGACCGTCGTGTAGGTGCCCGTGTATTGGCTCATGTCCACCGCAAAATTCACCGCATGGAGCGCGGGCGGCGGCGCACCGCCCGAAACGATGACATCATCAAAATGGGAGGTCACGTCCACCGAAGTCCCCGGCACGCCAAAATCAAAGAACAGCACGACCCGCGCAAACGTCCCGGTCGGCACCTGGTTCGGGGCCTCGTCGGAGGGGAGGGCGGTGTTGAAGGTCAGTTCTTCCCATTGATTTATGGTGGTGTTCGACACGATTTTGATATAGTCGGGCTGCCCGGTCGTGGATTGTTCTAGTTTCAGCGCGAGGTTGCCGATATGGTCCATCCGCACCTTTATTTTAATCAAAGCCCCACCGGTCACGGTGATGGCAGTCGTCGGGTTGGGGTTTGAAAAAGCCCCCGCCCAAGTCTGCGCCCCTGCCGGTTTGATGTATTTTGAAACGAGCGTGCTCGTATTGATGCCGCCCACGGCAGGATTGGCGACAATCTGGTTCAGCGTCCCGTCGAGCGAGCTCCCAAAATATTGGAAATCGGTCGAGGTCGCGGGCGTTTGAAAATCCAGGATAGTGGTCTGGGCAAAAGCACAAACCGCGGCGACCGCGGCCGCAAACAGGGTGAGTAAAGACTTTTTCATAAAACTGGTGTGGTTGAAAGAATAATAGGTTGCCATGCCGAGGCACGGGATTTCCAAATCCAGATAATTTTTTCGCTGCCCTTTTTGATTAAAAAAAATTCAAGTCTTGATGGTCATTAAACCCATCACATTATGCCAACCGATGGTCTCAAAAAGTCAAACTAACCCCGCCCAAAACCGTCCGTGCCTGCGGGTAAAAACCCCGGTCAATCCCGATTTCAAGCCCGCCGCCGATGGTCCCGATTTCCGGGTCGAGGCCGTCGTATTTCGTGAAAGTCAATAGGTTTTGGCCCGTCAGGTAAATTTTCAATTTTTCAAAACGCGCCTTTTTGAGCCACGTTTTGGGCAGATTATACCCGATTTGCAGCGTTTTCAACCGAAAATAAGAACCATCCTGCACGAAGCGGTCCGACACGCGGGCGTTCTGGTTCAGGTCGTTCAAATTGACGCGCGGCTCCGAACCGGAAGTTCCCTCGCCCGTCCAACGAGCGAGCGCGGACGACGGACGGTTGACATAATTGAAGTCAAAACGCGTCGTGTTCACATAAATATCGTTGCCCTGCGTCCCCTGAAAAAAGAGGTTCAGCTCGATGCCTTTCCACTCAAAATCGGTGTTCAAACCGTATGAAAATCGCGGCGTCGGGTTGCCGATAAACGTCCGGTCTTTTTCGTCGATCACGCCGCTGCCGTCCAAATCCTTGAACCGGATATCGCCCGGCGCGGTCTCATTGGCCTGAAAAGCTGCCGTTTCGACCTCCGTTTGGTTCTGAAAAATGCCGTCCGTGACGTACCCAAAAAACGAGGCGATAGGGTGGCCAACATCTGTTTTCGAGGCGTTCGCGTTCGCTGATTGGACATAGCCGGAATAAACCGGGTCGCCGCCGCGTCCAAGTCCGGTCACTTTGCTTTTCACAAAAGCGATATTTCCGCCGACGGTGTATTTGAGTTTTTTATCAAAATTTCGGTAGTTCAGCGCGAGTTCGAGGCCCCGGTTTTCGGCCGTCGCCACGTTTTGGATGGGCGCGGCCGTGCCAGCGACGAGCGGAATCGGCGCGGCATAAAGGATGTCCGAGTTTTTTTTCAAATAAAAATCGGTCGTGAACTGAATGCGCCCGTCGAAAAATTCAGCATCGAGGCCGACATTGGTCTGCGTAGCGGTTTCCCATTTCAAATCCGGGTTCGCCGAGGTCAGGGCGACTGCGCCGTTGGTGATGATTTCACCAGGGCCGAAAGTGTAGTTCTGCCCGTTGTTCACGACCGTCGTGAAACTGTAATCGCCGATTCGGTCGTTGCCATTTTGGCCCCAGCTCGCGCGGATTTTGAAAAAATTGATGCGCTCAAAATTCCAAAAACCTTCGTGCGACGCAATCCAGCCCGCCGAAAAAGAGGGAAAATAGCCGAATCGGTTGTTCTTCCCAAACTTCGACGAACCGTCCGCCCGCATGGTCGCGGAGAACAAATAAGTATTGTTGAACTCATAGTTCGCCTTTCCAAAATAGGACAAAAGCGAGGACTCTGTCGCGTATTGATATGACCCGATCGAAGCAGGGTCGATCGTGTTGGAAATATAGGCATCCTTCGGGTCGTTCGACGGCAAATTCGTGTTCGCGCCGCCATTGCCATCGAACCGGATGTTGAGCGCGGTCGTGCCAGCGATGAACGTCAAATCGTGTTTTTCGCCCAATTTTTTCTGATAGGTCAATACGTTTTCGACCTGCCAGTTCCGCCAATTGTTGTTGCCAACGCCGACCGTATTGATGACCGATTTTTCGGCGGCCGGCCCCTCGCTGATGCCCGGGATATTGCTCAAATCAAACTTCGGGCTGAACCCGCGTGCGACCGCGAACGTCGCATCAAGGCTCATTGCGGAGCGGAAAGCGAGGCCGGGCGCGAGTTTCAAATCGCCAAAAACGCTCCCGACCAAGCGGTTGCTGCGCCAGGTCGAGTGCGTTTGCGCGATGCCATTGACCGGGTTTGCAATGTCGGTCGTCGCATAATTCGAGTAGGCAAACGTGCCGTCGGCCTTCCGAACGGGCGTAATTGGGTCAATGTTCAATGCCCGGATAAGCGGCGAATTATATTGGCTGTTCTCCGTGAGGCCGTCGCGTTCGAGCCATGTGAAGCCGATATTGTTGCCAATCGTGAGCCATTTTTTGAGGTCGTGCGTCCCGTTGAAACGGACGGTCGCCCGTTGAAAATTGGCCTTTCCGCCGCCGACGATGCCGTCTTGCGAAAAATAATTTCCCGAAATCGTGTACGCCGACCGCTCGCTGCCGCCCGAAAAAGTGAGCTGATGGCTGGCAATCGGGGCTTTTTGAAAAATCGCCTCTTGCCAATCCGTGCCTTCGCCCAAAAATTCGGGGTTCGCAAATTCCGGAAGCGGCGTTTTTCCGGCGGCCAAATAAGCCTCGTTTTGCAGGGTCGCATACTCGCGGGCATCGAGCAAATCCATCAATCGCGCCGGGCGTTGGATGCCGTAATAAGCTTCGTAGCTCACCCGCCCGTCCTGATTTCGTTTGCCGCCTTTCGTCGTGATGAGCACCACGCCGTTCGCGCCGCGCGAGCCGTAAATGGCAGCCGAGGCTGCATCCTTCAACACATTGATGGTCTCGATGTCGCTTGGGTTCAAAAAATCAAGCCCGTCCACCGGGATTCCGTCCACGATATAAAGCGGGTCCGCATTCCCCGTCGTGCCAACCCCGCGCACCCGCACCGACAAAGTGCTGCCCGGCGAGCCGGAATTTGCCGCCACCTGCACGCCCGCCGTCCGCCCCTGCAACGCCTGTTCGACCCTCAAAATGGGCCGCTCGGCAATCTCTGCCGCCGAAACCGTCGAAACCGCGCCGCTGATTGACGACCTTTTTTGAGAGCCGTAACCCGTGACGACGACCTCATTTATCATCGAGGCGTTTTCGGCGAGTCGTATATATATGGAGTTGTCCGCGCCGACCGCGACCTCCTGCGGCAAAAAACCGGTGTACGAAACCAGTAAAACCGCCGCCCGGTTCGGGATTTCGATGGAAAACTGACCGTCCGGGTCGGTCGTTGAGCCCAGCGACGTGCCTTTGACTTGAACGGTCGCGCCGATGGCCGGGTCATTATCGGGGTCGAGGGTGATTTTTCCCGTGATTTTTATTTGAGCAGCGGCGGCAAAAGCGAGCGCGCAAAACAATAAGGTGGAGATTAGACGCATGGGTTTTCCTTTTTTGGAGCGGGAATGGGAATGGGGAAAAGGCAATGGAGACCAAAAACTGGACGCCGTATCTGGCTGCCGGGGCAGTCGCGTGCCGTGCTGGCGG
>JANOQP010000304.1:0-11561 GCA_031414895.1 Saprospirales bacterium | reverse complement strand
TTGTACCTTTATTCCGAAATCCACAAGCTGCCGAAAGCCGTCATTTTTTTACAATCTCCTCCATGACTTATCCGCCGAACATTGGCCTGCCGATTTACCGTTTTTCAAAAAAAAGATGTTTGCCCATCGTTTTTGCCTTTTTATGGGCAATTATTGGGCTGTCCGCGCAGGAAATCGACCTTGCTTTTTTGGACAAAATGCCGAAGGGCGGCAACGGCGAAGTCCCAATTTTTTATTTTGAAAAGGGCCAAATGGTCCGCCAATCGCAGCTCGAAACCGCGCCCGTCCTCTCGGCCATGATGCCGCCCTGTTCGCCCTGCCCGACCATCGTTGCGATATTGATGAACGGTTGCTACAATCCGGCAGGCATCGACCCGGACGAGTTCATTTTGATCAATTCGGGCGGCGGGTTCACATTGGGCGACCTGCAACTTGATTTGCCGAACAATATCGTGAGCATTCCAGCAAACAACGACATCAACTTCCTTTTCACAAATGGTTTTGGCAACAATAGTGGCACAACCCCTTGCGGGCTGATTGCGGGCGACCTTACGAAAGTCACCGGCTGTGCCAATTTCATCGCTGCGACCCCTGCGACGGTCATCCCGCCAAATTCGCTTGTGATTTTTCAAAGCTCGGCGGTGAACGGCGGCACGACCGTTTTCAATTACGGCGGTATCTGCGTCGGCCACGAAAAATGCGTTTATGTTGTGAAAAACGCTTGCAACCGGACGGCCGGCGCGTTCAGCAATTCCGCCTCGCGGACGACCGGGCTGGCCATAAATGGCTGTTCTTGCCAAGCGTATTGGACGTACCCGACCCCCGCTGGCAACGATGGCGACTATTATTTGACCTCCGGCACGTCTGGCACATCAAGCCCTTGCGCGACCGCGCCGCCCGTGCCGCACACCAATTTCACGACAATCCCCGTTTTCACGACCCCCGTTTCGCCCCTCTGCACGGCCTCGCCGTATGTTTTACCGCCCATTGCAGGGGTCAATTTGACGGGCAACCAAAAATATTACACCGGCCCGGGCGGCACGGGGACGGTTTATTCAGTGGGCGCGCCGTTCGCGTTTTCCGGCCCGACCACCTTATATATTTACGACCCGACCGTCGGTTGCGTGGTCGAAAAAACGCTCCTCCTGGTCCCCGCCGTGGTTGCGAACGCGGGGATGGATGCCGTGATTTGCCCGGGCGGTTCGGCCCAACTTTTGGCGACGGGCGGGCCGACCTTCGCATGGTCGCCCGGCACGGGTTTGAGCTGCACGGCTTGTCCGAACCCGATGGCAAGCCCCGCTTCGACCACCATTTACACGGTCACCGTGACGGCGGCGGCGGGCGGCTGCACGTCCACCGATGCCGTCAGCGTGACCGTCGGGACGAACCCGGTGGCGACCATCACGCCCGCGCCGGGGACAATAATCAACTGCACGACCCCCAGTTTGACGCTCACGGCGGGCGGCGGCGCGACCTATCTGTGGTCAACTGGCGCGGGCGGCGCGAGCATTTCGGTCACGATGGGCGGGACTTTTACCGTCACGGCGACGGCTGCGACGGGTGGTTGCACGGGAACGGCTTCGCAAATCATCACCCAAAACACGGCCCCGCCCGTCGCAGCCATCACGAACAATTCCGGCACGACTATTTTGACCTGCACGACCACCCAGATCAACCTCACGGCCACGGGCGGCGGCACTTATCTTTGGTCGAACGGCCTCGGTACGGCGGCCTCGGTCGCAATTTTGGCGGCGGGGACTTATACGGTCACGGTCACGGCGGCGAACGGTTGCACAGCAACGGCTAGCATCGCGATTACGCAAAATGCAGATTTGCCTGTCGTCAATATTGCCACAAACCCGGCCACGACGGAGCTGAATTGCACGACATCTTCCATCATTTTGACAGCCAGTTCGACCCCGGCGGGCGCGACTTTTTTGTGGACAACGCCCGGCGGCCCGGTCACCGGCGCGACGGCGACTGCTTCCGCTGCGGGAAATTATACCGTGACGGCGACGGCCCCCGGCGGTTGCACGGCGGTGCAAAATGTGGTCATTTCCCAAAATTTGAATTTGCCAAACGCAACCGTCAGCCCCGCCAGCGGCACGATTTCGTGCAATACGCCGACCATCGCGCTCCTTGCCGGTTCGACGACGACGGGCGCGACCTTCAATTGGGGCGGCGGAAATTTCACCCAAACAAACACCATTTCGGCAGCCGGGACCTTCACCGTAACCGTGACCAGCCCGGCCAACGGCTGCACCGCGACCGCGTCATCAATCATCGTTCAAAATACCATTGCGCCCGGCGCGAACATTGCCCCGGCGACCGCCATTTTGACCTGCACAATCCCGACGGCGACCCTCACGGCCACGAGCGGCGACCCGGCGGCCACGTTCAATTGGGGCAACGGCAACCTCTCGGCCACCCAGATCGCGGCGGCGGCCGGCACGTTTTCGGTCACGGCGACGGGCGCGAACGGCTGCACATCGAGCGCGACGGCGACGGTCACGGAAAATTTGGGCCTGCCCACGATCTCCATTTTGCCCGCGGTGCCGGAACTGAATTGCACCGTTTCACAAATAAACCTGACCGCTTCGAGCAATGCGACGGGCGGCACTTTCACCTGGAACACGACCGCGACAGGGCCGGTCATATCGGTCACGACCGCCGGCAATTACTCGGTTACGGTCACGGCGGCGAACGGTTGCACCAATTCAACCTCGGTTTTGGTCAACCAAAACCTCGACCAGCCGACGGCGGCGGTCGCGCCAGCTTCTGTTTCGCTCGATTGCACGACGGCGAGCGCGGTCTTGACGGCCAGTTCGACGACGACGGGCGCGACCTTCAGTTGGGGCGGCGGCAATAATTCACCAACAAATACCGTCATGGCGGCAGGCACCTACACGGTCACCGTGACCGCGCCGAACGGTTGCACGAACACGGCCTCGGCCTCGGCGACCGCCAATTTTGCGCTGCCCGATGCGGCGGTCTCGCCCACTTTCGTGACGATAAACTGCACTAACCCGACCCTCGTTTTGACGGCCAGTTCGACGACGACGGGCGCGACATTTAACTGGGGTGGCGGCATTTTGACCCAAACAAACACCGTCGCGGCAGCCGGGAGTTTCACCGTGACCATCACCGACCCGGCGAACGGTTGCACAAACACCGCTTTGTCGCTCATTTCCCAAAGCACGGCCATCCCGAACGGCACGGTCGCGCCCGCCAGCCCGGTGCTGACCTGCACGGACCCGTCGGTTTTGCTGATCGCAAATTCGACGACGACGGGCGCGACCTTTGAATGGCCGAACGGCTCGACCAGCACCAGTTTTTTTGTGAACACGCCCGGCACTTTTGCGGTCACCATCACCGGGCCGAACGGTTGCACACGGGTCGTTTCGACCGTCGTGACGCAAGCCCCGGACATTTCGGATGTCCAAATTGCGACGACGCAAACGGTTTGCGGCAGCGCGACGGGCAGCATCACGCTCACGCCAACGGGCGGCGCGCCGTTCACCTACAACTGGGGCAGCCAGCCCGGCAGCGGCGCAAACCCGCGCCTCAATTTGCCGCTCGGCTCGTTCACTTGCACCGTGACGAACAATTTTGGCTGCACTTTCGAGGCCACCGCGCCCGTCACCGCCCCGAACGCGCCCGCCATCACCGTCGAGACCTTCCCCGACACCTGCGGCCAAATGCTCGGCATCGGCTGGCTGCACATCACCGGCGGCGCGACACCATATATATACGACTGGGGGACCGCGCCCGGAAGCGGCGACACGCTCCGCACGGGCATGACCATCGGCACGTTCACGGTGACGATAACGGACGGGAACAATTGCTCCGCCGTCGTGTCGGTCGCCATTGATGAACTCGTGCCGCCGACCGTTCAGGCGACGACATCGGCCGATTTTTGCGGGCAAAACAACGGCTCGGTCTTCCTGACCATCACGGGCGACGAGCCGCCATTTACCATAAATTGGGGCGGCCAACCCGGCTCGGGCGACAATCCGCGCATCGACCTGCCCGCCGGAAATTACGACGTGACGGTGACGGACGCGGTCAATTGTACCGAAACCATCACGATGACGGTCATGCCGATGAGCATATTGCCGACGGCCGTGATATCCCCGCAAAACGCGCTGATCGATTGCCAAACCCCGTCCGCGACGCTCGTTGTCACCTCAAATACGTCGAACGCGATCTTTTTATGGGGCGATAATTCCACCCAAAATACCCTCGTCGTGACCCTGCCGGATGTCTATTCCGTCACGGTGACGGCGGCGAACGGCTGTTCAAATACCGCGACCGCGACCGTCGTCGGCTCGACCGATCTGCCCGACGTGGCGATTTCGCCGACCGCGCCGACGCTCGATTGCAACACGCCGACCGTCGTTTTGACCGCCAGTTCGACCACCACGGGCGCGACTTTTGATTGGGGAAATGGCATCACCGGGCCGACCCTTTCGGTCAATTCTGCCGGAAATTACTCGGTGACGGTGACCGCCCCGAACAGCTGCACGGCCTCCGCGACCGTCGCCGTCGTGCAGGACCTCACCACGCCCGACCTCGACGTGACCCCTGTTTTTGGGGAAATAAACTGCGCCAACCCGTCGGTCGATTTGACCGCAAATTCAACCGCCGCCGTTTCTTTTTTGTGGAACAATGCCGAAACCGCGCCGACCATTTCGACGACGACCGGGGGCGCATTTTCCGTCACCGTGACCGCCGCGAACGGTTGCACGAACGCGGGCGGTGCGACCGTCGGCGAGGACGATGCGCCGCCGGACCTGGTGCTTTCGCCCCTTTCCGGGGTAATCACCTGCACGGTTTCGTCGCTCAATTTGACCGCTTTTTCGGCTGCGCCAAATGCCGCATTTGAATGGGCCGACGGCTCGACGAACCCCGTTTTGACCGTGACCGCTGGCGGAAATTACGCCGTTACCGTCACCGGGGAAAACCAGTGCACGGCGACGGCGACGGCCATTATCATCGAAAACAACGACCCGCCCGGCGTGAACCTGACGGCGCCCTCGCCCAATTTGACCTGCCAATTCCCGACCATCACCCTGACGGCAAACAGCCCCATGCCCGGCACCACTTTTTTATGGCAAAACGGCTCGACGCTCCCGACTTTTGACGTGGTTGCCCCCGGCAGTTTTGCGGTCACGGCGACCGCGCCGAGCGGTGGTTGCACGTCGTCGGCCACGATTTCCATCGGGCAGGTCACCGGGATTTCGAGCCTGACCGCCGAGGTGACCAACCCAAGTTGCGGCCAAACGAACGGCCAAATCTTGCTCAATGTCGCGGGCGGCGTTGCCCCATTCAATTTCAATTGGGGCGGCCAGCCCGGCAGCGGCCAAAACCCGCGCACCGGCCTCCCGCCCGGAAATTATGCCGCGACCGTCACCGATGCGAACGCCTGCACCGAGGTGGTCACGGCCTCGGTCATTGCGCCGCAGCCGCCAACAATTGGGGTCGCGACGGTCGGTTCGGGCTGCCAAGTGGCCAATGGTTCGGCCACTTTGACCACCAACGGCGGCACGTCGCCCTTTTCGTTTGATTGGGGCGGCCAGCCCGGTTCGGGATTGAACCCGCGCGTGAACCTGCCCGGCGGCAGCTATTCCGTCACCGTTTCGGACGGGGCAAATTGCACGGTCGTGGCCTCGGTGCAGGTCGGCCAAGCCCCCAGCCCGGTGCTTTCCGCGACGGCGGTGGCGGCCAATTGCGGCGCGACCGACGGCCAAATTACCCTCATGGCGACAGGCGGCACCCAGCTGTTTTCGTTCAATTGGGGCAGCCAACCGGGCAGCGGCGACAACCCGCGCACGGATTTGCCCGGCGGCATTTTCACCGCGACAGTCACGGATTTGAACGGCTGCACGGCCTCCGCGACGGCGACGGTGGCCGCGCCCGGTGCGCCGCAATTGATTGCCTCGAACCTCACAAACGCCACTTGCGGCCAGCCAAATGGCGCGGCCTCGCTCAATATTTCCGGCGGCTCGACCCCGTATCTGTTCAATTGGGGCAGCGCGCCCGGCACCGGAAACAACCCGCGGACGGGCCTCCCTTCGGGCAGTTTCCCCGTCGCCGTGACCGATGTGAAGGGCTGCCAACTTTTTATAAATGTCGATATTTTCGACTCGCCCGCCCTCAACGACGTGACCACCGAGCCGACAAATGCGGCCTGCGGCGGCCAAAACGGGCGCATCGAAGTGACCGCAACGGGCGGCACCGCGCCGCTCACCTACGATTGGGGCAGCCAACCGGGCGGCGGCGGACAGCTCCGGACGGGCCTCCCGACGGGCGTTTTCACGGTGACGATCAATGACGCGCTCGGCTGCACGAAAACGGGGCCGCCGACACCGATTTCCGCCGACCCGTATGTGACGGGCGCAACTTTCACGACGACCGCCGCGACCTGCGGACTGGCGGACGGCGCGGTCTTGGTCACGCCCATTTCCGGGGTCGATGTTTTTCAGTTCAAATGGGGGACGCAGCCCGGCATGGGCGAAAACCCGCGCACAAAACTGCCCGTTGGAAACTATCAAGTGACCATTTTGGACGGCAACGGCTGCGACGCGGTCGCGTTTTTCAACATCCTCCCGAAAGGCGGGCCCGTCGTCAGCGCGGACGTGAACTTGGCCGATTGCGGGCTGGAAAACGGGGAAATAGCGATGAGCCTCGTGAGCGGCAGCGGCCCATTTTCGTACAATTGGGGCGGCCAGCCCGGCAGCGGCAACAACCCGCGCACGGCCCTCCCGCCCGGTTTTTTCATCGTGACGGTCACCGACGTGAACGGCTGCACCGCGCTGAACGGCGCGGAAATCTTGCAAGATTCCCTCTTTTTGGCAACACAAACCCTGCACACTTCCTGCGGATTGGCCAACGGCCAAATAAATATCCAAACGACGGGTGGCACCCCCGGCGGCTTTTTGTACGATTGGGGCGGCGCACCGGGGACGGGCGACAACCCGCGCTTTGACCTCCCGGCGGGCAATTTTTCGGTGACGGTCTCGATGAACCCGGCCTGCACGGCGAGCATTTCGACGACGGTCTTGCCATCGGCAGCCGCGCCGACGGTCTCTGCGACCGCGACGGCGACGACTTGCGGGGCGAACATTGGTCAAATAACTTTGACGGCAACCGGGGGGACCGGCGTTTTGAGCTTCGATTGGGGCGGCCAGCCAGGTTTCGGCGGCAACCCGCGCACGAGCCTCCCGGCGGGCAATTTCACGGTCACGGTGACGGACGAGGCGGCCTGTTCGACGACCGCCTCGGCCAATATTTCCGCGCCCGGCGCACCGACCGTTTCCGTGACCGCGACCCCCGCCAACTGCGGAAACGCCGACGGCTCGGCCGCGCTCTCCATTTCCGGCGGGGCCACTCCATATATTATAGACTGGGGAACTGCGCCCGGCAGCGGCACGACCCAGCGGACGGGCCTGCCGGCGGGCAATTTCATCGCGACGGTGACGGGCGCGAACGGTTGTTCGGCGACGGTTTCGGTCGAAGTTTTGGGCAGCCCACCCATTTCCGCGACCGCGACGGCCATTTCCTCCACTTGCGGCGGCGCGAACGGCTCGATATCGCTGGCAATCTTTGGCGGGGCCGCGCCGTATTCCCTCAATTGGGGAAGCTCGCCCGGCATCGGCCCGAACCCGCGGACCGGGCTTCCCGAAGGGCAATTTTCAGTTGAAATAACGGACGGCGACGGCTGCACGGCCACCGCTTCGGCGACCGTCGGCGGCTCGGTGGGCATCGCGGTCACGGCGACGGCGACGGAAACGGGGTGCGGGCAGAATTTGGGCGAAATAAATTTCACCACCACCGGGGGCAGCGGCAGCGGACAAACGGTGGATTGGGGACTTGCGCCCGGCATCGGCTCGAACCCGCGAACGGGCCTCCCGACGGGCAATTTTTCGTTCACCGTGACCGATTCGAACGGCTGCACGGGCAGCGGCGCGGCGGTCGTGGGCAGTCCAAATGCGCCGATAATCACGATTTTGAATGCCGTTTCGGCAAAATGTGGCGATGAAAACGGCTCGGTGTCGCTCGAAACCTCCGGCGGAACGGGCGCGATTTTGCTCGATTGGGGAACAGCCCCCGGCACGGGCGACAAACTGCGGACGGGCCTGCCAGCCGGCAATTATCCGGTCACGGCGACGGATGCGGTCGGTTGTTCGGCAACGGTTTTGGTTGAAATTTTGGGGAGCCCCCCAATTTCCGCGACCGCGACGGCCAATTCCGCGACCTGCGGAAACCCGAACGGTTCCATTTTATTGCAAATAAACAACGCCGTCGGCAGCCCGGCCTTTGACTGGGGAACGACCCCCGGCACGGGCAACAACCCGCGGACCGGCCTTCCCGCTGGGCAATTTTTTGTGGAAATAACCGACGCGGACGGCTGCACCGCGACCGCTTCGGCGACCATCACTTCGCAACCCGGCATTTCGGGCGGCACGGCCTCGGTGACCCCTGCGGGTTGCGGCCTCGCCGACGGGCAGATTTCGCTCACCGTGAGCGGGGGGCAAATGCCGTATTCGTTCGACTGGGGCGCATCGCCGGGCACCGGGGCGAACCCTCGGACGGGGCTTCAGGTGGGCAGTTTCACGGTGACCATCACCGACGCTGATGGTTGTGTTTTGGTAAAAAATGCCACGGTTTCGACGGATTCCATCAAAATATCCATTCAAACACAGCCGACGACCTGCAATTTGTCGAACGGCGCGGCCTCTATTTTGCCGACGGGCGCGGGCGGAAATTACCTGTTCGATTGGGGCAGCCAGCCCGGAAACGGCCAGAACCCGCGCACGGGCCTGCCCGCGGGCAATTATTCGATGACCGTTTCGGCAAATGCGAACTGTTTTGAAACCGTTGACCTTACGATAAATGCGTCCGCGCCGCCGCCCGTTTTGATGGCCGGGATCGGTCTCGTGAGCAACTGCGGCATGGCGGACGGAACGCTGACGGTCACGGTCGCCGGGGGGACTGCGCCCTTTTCGATCGACTGGGGCGCGCAACCGGGCAGCGGCGATTTTACCCGGACAAACCTCCCGGTCGGCCTTTATTTTGCGACGGTGACGGACGCGACGGGCTGCACGGGGGCCACTGCGGCATCGGTGACCGCGCCCGGCGTGCCGATTTTGGCGACCGGGACGACGGCGGCCACCTGCGGGCTTGCGAACGGCACCGCCGAAATCTACCACGACCCGCCGCAGGTGCCAAAAACCTTCGATTGGGGAATTGCGCCCGGCCTCGGCGACAGCACGCGGACGGGCCTGCCAGCGGGCAATTATGTGGTCACGGTTACTTTCACCGACAGCGGTTGCACGGCCTCCGTTTCGATAAATATTGGTGGCAGCCCGGCACTTTCCGCGACCGCGCAAACCTCGCCGACGACCTGCGGCGGTGCAAATGGCTCGGTGCTTTTGCAAATAAACGGCACACCGAGCGGCCTCAATTTTGATTGGGGGAGCCAAGCCGGGACGGGGCAAAACCCGCGCACCAATTTGCCGGCCGGCCAATTCGTCGTGACCATCTCTGACGCGAACGGCTGCACGGCGCTTGCTTCGGCGACCGTTGCCAGCCCCGTCCCGCCGACGGCGGCCGTGCAAACCGTGCCAGCCGATTGCGGGCAAACGAACGGTTCGGCTTCGCTCACCATCGCGGGCGGGACGGGCAATTTGACCATAAATTGGGGCAGCACGCCCGGCTCTGGCCAAAACCCGCGCACCAATTTGCCGCCCGGCAGTTATATCGTCGTGATCACGGACCAAAACAATTGCACGGCCTCCGTCGCGGTCAATATCGGCGGGACGAACAATTCGGGGGCGACCAACCTGACCGTTTTTTCGTGCGAACCGGCGTCGGTCGGGAAGGACACGGCTTTTTTGAAAAACCAGTTTGGCTGCGATTCTTTGGTCATTACCTCGACGGTTTTGAACGCTTTTGGCCAAATAAATTTGACGGCGGCCACTTGCGACCCTGCGATGGTCGGCGTGGATACGGTTTTACTGCAAACCGCAAATGGTTGCGATTCGCTGGTGATCACGACGACGGTGCTGGATTTGTTGGGCTGTTCGCCCGATTTTACCGCGTTCCTCGACCCGGTAAAATGCCACGACGAGGCCAGCGGGCGCATTCGAATCAAACCATCGCAGGGACTTTTACCGATGACCTACGACTGGCTGCACATCCAAACGGGCACGACGGGCAGCGGGCCGATCACCGATTTGACGAACTACACGACCATCACGGATTTGCTTGCGGGCGCGTATGTGGTCAAGGTCACCTCGGCCAACGGCTTGACCGTCGAAAAAGCCTTTGGTGTGTCGAACGTGCCAGCTATCTCATTGACAATCAATGTATTAAGTGATTTTGGTGGCTTCGCGGTGCGCTGTTCGGACAGCCAGGATGGGCAGGCGGAAGCCATTTTTCAAGGTGCCATTTTGCCCGTCATTTATCAATGGAGTGGGGGAGGTGCGACCCAAAATCTGGACAATTTGCCCTCCGGGCAGGTCAATTTGACGCTTACCGACGCGAACGGTTGCACGGTCTCGGCGACCAATTTGCTCGATGCGCCGCCGCCTTTGTCGCTCGATTTTTTGGTCAAAAACGAACGATGCGCGGGTGAATCGAACGGCGAAATCAACCTTGGCGCGGGCGCGGGCGGGGTTTCACCCCATCTTTTTGGTTTTGAAAATGGGGTCCTGGGCAGCGAAACCAATTTCGGCGGGCTGGCCCCGGGCAATTATTCGCTCGAAATGGAGGACGCGAAAGGCTGTCAAGTTTCCGAAACGGCGACAGTTTTGCCCGGCAACATTGTCTCGCTCACGCTGCCGCAGGACTCGGCGACCATTTTTTCGGGCGACTCCTTGACGCTCGCGTTGGCCAATCCGGTGGCCTCGATTGTTTGGAACCCGCCATTTCAGGTTTGGCAAAACGGGGCTTCATCGGTCGTTTTTGCGCCGCTGACGAGCCTGTTTTATCAGGCAACAATTATGGATTCGGCGGGCTGTTCGGGGACGGACGGCATCTATATTTGGGTGAAAAACGGACGGCAACTGTTCGCGCCGACCGCGTTGAGGCTGGGTGCGCAACTTTCGCCGAACGATTATTTCACGATTTTCACGGGCGATGGCGTGGCCGAAATCGAGGTTTTGCAGGTCTTCGACCGATGGGGCGAACTGGTTTTTTCAAATATTAACTTCCAGCCGAGCCAGCCCGAACTTGGTTGGGACGGACGTTTCCGGGGCGATTTTGTGCAACCAGGCGTGTTTATCTGGCGGGCAAAATTGCGGTTGACAGATGGGCGAGTTGTTGAGGATGCGGGCGGTGTGACAATTTTAAAATAAAAAGTTTTTCAAAAAAGTTTTCTTTGATTGAGAATAATACTTTGGGTTTTGATTCTCATTTTAATTTTTACGGTGAAAAAGTTTTGGACCAAGTTCCTATCATCGAAAATGGCGAGTTCAAAAATTTACTGACCAGCACGGCCACCGCTAAGGAATTTAAACTGGAATCTAATTTCGCAGAACCTTCAGAAATGTTACGAT
>JANOQP010000303.1:0-9351 GCA_031414895.1 Saprospirales bacterium | reverse complement strand
GCGCGGCTGGCGGCCACCACGAAGAAACCGGCAAGTTCAACGCTGGCGACAACGCGGTAGATCACATCGTCGAATCCAATGTTGTCCATATTTTTGGGGATATGTACTTTCACCTTCCGGTCATCGTGAAGGACAAAACGGCGGGGCTGAAGTTCCTCGGCTCAACCTCGAAATTTGACATTCAGCCGCATTCGCACGGCACGGGCGCGATGGCCTTTGACCGATATGTACTTTATCGCGGGGCAGTCGAGCGCGTCCGCGACGACCGTTTCCCGATCGGCCCGGTCAAGATCGGCAATATTTTTTCCACCATGGACACGACGGGCAAGAAGCCGAAAGAGCTTGATTTTGTCTGTTATAATGGCGAGATTTTCCCCCTCGATAAAAAAACGACCTACGACGGCGGCCTTATGGGTGGCGGCATCACCTCTTTCTCGGATTTCAGCATCACGAAAAACGTGTTTTTCATGCTGATGACGGTGCTGGGGCTGATGTTCCTGTTCATCACCGTTGCCCGCGCCTATAAAAAGCGCGATGGACAAGCACCCAAGGGCCTCCAAAATTTCATGGAGCCGCTCATCACGTTCATCACGGACGAGGTGGCGAAGCCGAACATCGGGCCTCGCTACATGAATTATGTGCCGTATTTGTTGTCGGCCTTTTTCTTCATACTTGGCCTGAACTTGTTGGGCCAAATCCCGTTTTTCCCGTTTGGCGCGAACGTCACGGGCAATATCTCGGTGACCATCGTTCTCGCGCTGATCACGTTTTTGATCACGACATTCAGCGGCAACAAACATTATTGGGAGCATATCGTGTGGATGCCGGGGGTGCCCGCCGTCCTCAAGATTTTTTTGATCACGCCCATTGAAATCATCGGTATTTTCCTCAAACCGATCACGCTCCTGTTGCGTCTTTTTGCCAATATTTCGGCGGGGCATATCGTGATATTGAGCTTTGTCAGCCTTATTTTCATCCTCGGCAAAGCGGGCGAGAGCGTCGGCGGAAGCATTGGCGGCATGGTGATGAGCGTCCCTTTGACCTTGTTTATGTTTGCTTTGGAACTGCTCGTGGCGTTTTTGCAGGCCTATATTTTTACCATGTTGAGTGCGGTCTATATCGGTGCAGCGGTTGAGGAGCCCCATCACCATTAAGTTTTGCGGATCGATCGATCCCGAAACCTGAAACTCGAAACTTTTTTAACTCATATATTATGTACGCAGCTATCGGAGCCGGATTGGCAGTTATCGGAATCGGCATTGGCATCGGCCAAATTGGTGGAAAAGCAATGGAAGCCATTGCCCGTCAGCCAGAAGCCCTCGGTGACATCCGCGCCAACATGATCTTGACCGCCGCCCTCGTTGAGGGTGCAGGTTTGATCGCCATGATCCTCGCCTTCTTTGTTGGGGGCTAGTTTTCGTCCGGCAAAAACAAATTGGGCCGTCGTGCGCTGACGGTTGGTCAATTCCGACGGCCCCTTTTTTGAATGATGAACGATGAACGATGAATGATGAATTTGTCAGCGTCAGCAATCCGAACTCATCATTCATCATTCATCATTTATCATTCAAGAAAATGGTTTTTTTAGCTGATTTCTCCGTCATCAAGCCCGAACCGGGGCTGCTCTTTTGGACGACCCTGATCTTCCTGCTTTTTTGGTTCATCATGAGCCGCGTCGCGTTCAAGCCGATCGCAGAGGCATTGAAAAAGCGGGAAATGGACATTGACAACTCGCTTTCCGAGGCCAAAAAAGCCCGCGACGAAATGTCGAACCTCAAGGCCGAAAACGAAAAACTCCTCGCCCAGGCCCGCGAAGAGCGCACCATGATCTTGAAAGAGGCCAAAGAGGCCAAAGAAGAGATCATCGCCGAGGCAAAAGAGCGCGCCAATGCCGAGTATCGCCGCAAGGTTGAGTCCGCGATTGCCGACATCGAGAACCAAAAGAACGCTGCCATGATCGACCTCAAAAACAAAATGGGGCAAATGGCCGTCGAGATCTCCGAAAAAATCCTTCGCCAAAAACTCGCCGGCAACGCCGACCAAGATGCCTTTGTGCAAAAATTGGTGGACGAAACCCGTTTTAATTAATGATGAATGATAAATGATGAATGATAAATCGAGCGATTGCCGGTTTTCATTCATCATTCATCATTCAACATTCATCATTATAAAAGATGTCTGTTCAACGAATTGCCACCCGATATGCCAAATCACTGATCGATCTGGCGAACGAAAAAGGCCAGCTCGATGCTGTGGCCGACGACATGAAGTTGCTGAAATCGGCGACGGCGCACCGCGATTTTTATATGCTCCTCAAAAGCCCAATCATTCCCGCACAGAAAAAAGGGGATATCATCGACCAGCTTTTTAAGGGGAAAATGAGCGATCTCATGTTCAAATACCTCCATTTGGTGGTCGGGAAAAGCCGCGAGGAATTTTTGCCCGAAATCGCCGACGAGTATTTGACCCAATACAAATCGATCAAAAAAATCACGTCCGTCAAATTGACGACCGCCCAACCGCTCGGTTCGGCGGGGCTCGCGGCCATCAAATCACAGCTAGTTTCGAGCGGTGTTTGCCACCCAAATTTGGAGGTTTCGACCGCGGTCGATGCAGATTTGATCGGCGGTTTTGTCCTCGAATTTGACAACAAACTTTATGACGCATCGGTGCAGCACAAATTGGCGGAACTGAAAGCGGACTTTTCACAAAACCTGTATGTAAGAGAAATTTGATGGTTTTGGGGCAATTTTTTGGCGGGGATGCCAAAAAACGGCCAGTTTTCAAACCATCACGATTCGATATTTTCAAATTCTCACATCAATAAAAAATAGTCATGGTTGACGTCAAACCCGAAGAAATTTCGGCAATCTTGAAGCAACAGCTCTCTGGTTTTTCGACCGCTACCGAGTTGGAAGAAGTGGGCACGGTCTTGCAGGTCGGCGACGGCATTGCGCGTGTTTATGGCCTCAACAAAGCCCAAGCTGGCGAGCTTGTCCAATTTGAAACGGGCGTGCAGGCCATCGTTTTGAACCTCGAAGAGGACAATGTTGGTGTCGTGCTCTTGGGCGCGGGCGACGACATCCGCGAGGGCTCGACCGTGCGCCGGACCGCAAAAATCGCTTCCATCAACGTCGGCGAGGGCTTCCTGGGCCGCGTCGTCAATCCGCTCGGCGAGCCGATCGACGGCAAAGGCCCCATCACCGGCGCGAAATATGAGATGCCCATCGAGCGAAAAGCACCTGGCGTTATCTATCGCCAACCGGTGACCGAGCCGTTGCAGACGGGCGTGAAGGCCATCGACGCGATGATCCCGATCGGCCGTGGACAGCGCGAACTGATCATCGGCGACCGTCAGGTGGGCAAAACGGCCATCGCGATCGACACGATCATCAACCAAAAAGAATTTTTCGACCGCGGCGAGACGGTGTTTTGCATCTATGTCGCCTGCGGCCAAAAAGCCTCGACCGTCGCCCAGGTTGCGCGGACGCTCGAAGAATATGGCGCAATGGCCTACACGGTCATCGTTGCGGCATCCGCTTCCGACCCTGCGCCGATGCAGTTTTACGCACCGTTCGCGGGCGCGGCAATCGGCGAGTTTTTCCGCGACACGGGCCGCCCGGCATTGATCGTTTATGACGACCTGTCGAAACAGGCGGTCGCTTATCGCGAGGTTTCGTTGCTGCTCCGCCGTCCGCCGGGCCGCGAGGCTTATCCTGGCGACGTGTTCTATTTGCACAGCCGATTGTTGGAGCGCGCCGCGAAGATCATCAACAATGATGGCATCGCGAACGACATGAACGACCTCCCGGATTCGCTCAAAAAAGCCGGTTTGGTCAAAGGCGGCGGCTCATTGACCGCCCTCCCGATTGTCGAAACGCAGGCCGGCGACGTGTCCGCGTACATCCCAACGAACGTGATCTCGATCACCGACGGACAGATCTTCCTCGAATCCAACCTGTTCAACGCAGGCGTGAAACCGGCCATCAACGTCGGTATCTCGGTCAGCCGGGTTGGTGGAAATGCGCAGATCAAGTCGATGAAAAAAATCGCCGGGACGCTCAAGCTCGATCAGGCGCAATACCGCGAACTTGAGGCTTTCGCCAAATTCGGCTCTGACCTCGATGCCGCAACGCAGTCCGTTTTGAACAAGGGGACGCGCAACGTGGAGATTTTGAAGCAGTCCCAATATTCGCCGTTTTCGGTCGAAAAACAGGTCGCGATCATCTATCTCGGCTCCAACAACCTCCTCCGCGACGTGCCGGTGAACAAGGTGAAAGAGTTCGAGGAGCTTTTCCTGATGCGCATGGAGCAAGACCACGCGAACATTTTGGAGGAATTCCGCAAGGGCAAGCTCGAAGAGGCCTCGCTTGCGACCATGAAAAAAATGGCCGCCGAAATGACCGGACAGTACCGCAAAAACTAATATTTTAATGATGAATGATGAACGATGAATGATGAACCCCGAAAACCGGCGGTTCTGAAAATTCATCGTTCATCATTCATAATTCATCATTCCAGAAAATGGCAGGTGGTTTAAAAGAAGTCCGCGAGCGGATCAAATCGGTCGGCTCGACGCAACAGATCACGAAGGCGATGAAAATGGTCTCCGCCTCGAAGCTGCGCCGTGCGCAAAACGCAATCGTCCAGATGCGCCCCTATGCGAACCGGATGAACCGGATGCTCTCGAACATCCTCTCGAACATGTCGGGCGACGGTTCGACCAAATTTGGGACGGTGCGCCCGGTCAAAACGGCCTGCATGGTTGTCGTCACCTCCAACCGGGGGCTTTGCGGCGCGTTCAACACGAACGTCATCAAAGCGGCGATTGCCCGGATCAACGAAAGCTACGGTGATGTACGCAGGGCGAAAAACCTCACGATCGTTTGCATCGGAAAGCGCGGCCATGATTTTTTTCGGAAAAACTATTCGGACTGCACCATCGTCGGCGACCATGTTGCGCTGTTCGAAAACCTCGCTTTTGAAAATGTCTCGACCGTCGCGCAAATATTGATGGACAGCTTTTCCAACGGAAAATTTGACGCAGTGGATATTGCCTATGGCCGTTTCCGTAACGCGGCCATGCAATTCCCGGAGGTCGAAAAATGGCTGCCCGTCCCGAAAATGGAAGCCGCCGCTGGCGAAACGAAAAAACGGGCCGACTATATTTTCGAGCCGGACCAACAACAATTGCTCGAAAACCTCGTGCCGAGCATCCTGAAAATGACCTTTTTCAAAACAGTCCTCGACACCCACGCCTCCGAGCACGGCGCACGGATGACCTCGATGGACAAGGCAACCGAAAATGCCGAGGAGCTTTTGAAAAACCTCAAGATCCACTACAACAAAGCGCGTCAGGAGTCGATCACCCGCGAACTCGGCGAGATCGTCGGCGGGGCTGCGGCTTTGGAAGGGGCCTGATTTTTCACCCGGTTTTGTTTCAAAAAAAATCCCTGTCGACAACATCGACAGGGATTTTTTTTGTGGAACTGCCACGGCCCATCCATGATCATGGCCCTACCGGACCACCGTGATGTCCCCCTTATAGATCAACGATTCCCCATCAATAAAATGGATCCGCGCATAAAAGGCATACACCCCGCTGTCCACATATTTCCCGCGAAAGCGGGCATCCCAACCGAGGTTCGGGTCATTGAGGGCAAAGTTGGTGTTCTCAAAAAGGAGGTTGCCCCATCGGTCGAAGATCCGCAGTTCCTCTATCAAATCCGCGCCCGGCGAGCCGTAGATCGTGAAGCGGTCGTTGGGCGAGTTTTTCTCCGGGCCGACCGCATTGGGCGGGTAGATCGGCCGCTGTTTCGTCACCATGACGCGGACTGAATCGGTGGCCATGCAACCGTCCTCGTCGGTGATTTTTATCGTATAAACCGTTGAACTTGTGGCGGTTACGAACGGTTCGGCGCAATCCGCGCAGCTCAATCCGGTCGCCGGCGACCACATATAACTGACCGGTCGGAACGACGGGAACGTGTTCGTGAATATGTCAAATGAGTATCCCAGTTCGAGCGTCGTGTCGCGCTCGGCATCCACGATCAGTTGGGCGGGCTGCACGATTTCGGCCTGGATCGAATCGAGGCAGCCAAGGGAATCTTTTACAAAGACCCAATATCGCCCCGCCATCAGCCCCGCCAGCGAATCGGCGGGGGTGAAAATTTGGCCGTCGGCGGAAAAAGAGAAGGGCGCGGTCCCCCCATTTGCCACGACCTTGAAAACGCCCCTATTGTCGCCAAAACAGACCACATCCTTTATCCCCGTGACCGCGAGGCCGAGCGGCGGCGGCTCGGTGATGAAGACGCTGCCGGTGGCCGTGCAACCGTTCCCGTCGGTGACGGTGACGAAGTAATTGTCGGTCGAGAGGTTGGTCGCCTCATCATTGGTCTGCAAGATCGGGGCGGTCGAGCTGGCCCATTGATAGGTAAAATTGCCCACGCCGCCCGACGGTTTTGCGATGCCAACGCCGTTGTCCTGCCCAAAACAAGTGATATCGGAGGTGTCCATATCGACCGCGACGGGCGGGTTGTCCACCACATTGATGGTGAAAAGGCCCTTGCAAAGTTCCGCGTCGGTCGCGCTGACCACATAGGTGCCGGCGGGCAAATTGACGCGCGGGCTGGTGCCACTGCCGGGCTGGCCGCCCCAGTTGAAAATAAAGGGCGCTGTGCCGTTCGTCACGTTCAAAATGACCTCGCCGTTCGATTGGCCCGTGCAGAGCGGCGGCATGATCGCGGGGGCGACGGTCAGTTCTTTTTCCTTTACCTCGATGTCAAATTTGGTCTCGCAATTGTTCTTGTCCTTTATTTCAACGGAATAAATGCCGACGGCGAGCATCGAAAGCGTGCTGTTCGTGCCGAACGGGCCGTTGTTCCAACTGAACATATAAGGGGGCGTGCCGCTCGTGATGTTCGTGATCTTGATCTCGCCGTTCGTGCCTCCGTTGCAATCGGGCGCGGCAAGCACCGTGTCGATCTCGACGGGCGGGTGGACGAGCACCGTTTTGATGTCGGTCACTTTGCAACCGAGGCTGGTTTCGAGCGTGAGGACGATATTGTGGGTGCCCGGCATGGCGAACTGCACGGTGTGCGGCCCTTTTCCGGTCGCGGTGGTCGGGGTGGCATCGATGCCGAAGTTCCATTTCCAGCTCGTGATGGCCCCGATGGGGAATTGCGAGGCGTCGGTAAAAACGATCGGAATGCCGAGGCAAACCTCGCTCGGCACGGTCGTGAAATTGGCCGCAGGCCCCAAAAATTCGCCCGTTCCGCCAAATTCGATGTTGAAACCGTTGCCCGTCGAGGTAAAATTATTGACGACGAGCGCGTAGGTCTTGCCCACTTCCATGTCGAGCGGCTTGATGAAATTGTCCTTCCCGCCGCCGCAGCCCGAATCCTCCGAAAGGTCGTTCGATCCGGCCCGCAGCCCCGTCGGCCCCATGCAGACGCTCGGAAAACTGAAATCGCCCGCCGCCATGCAGCGGATCAGCTTTTTGTTGGCGCAATCGGTAAAACCGCCGGGCAGTTCATAGACCACAAAATCGAGGTCGTCGGTCGGGTTGGAGGGCGTGAGGGTAAATTCGAGGGTCCCGGCGACCGCGCATTGCCAGCTGAACCACGTCGAATTGGTCTCGTTGTTGCCGGGGCTGCCGCCCACGAAACAGGTCGCGCCGTCAAGTTCGGAATTGTCGAAGCCGGGGCCTTTGATGTTTTGGACGACAAAGGCCGATTTGTCGCAAAGGATGGCCGCCTTCGGGCAATCGGATTGCGGCACGACGGGCGGGTTGATATTATTGACACAAATTTGGAAAGTGCCCTCGTTTCCGCCCGAGCCCTGCACCCGGATGAAATAGGATTGGCCCACAAAAAGGCCGCCCTTATAAAGTTCGACGATGCCAAAATTGCTCGCGTCGCTCGTGCATTCGAGTTCGTTGATCGTGCCGTTGCAGGTGCCGAGATAGAGCGCGACCTCCGGTTTTTTCAAAGTGCCGCCCGGCGTGGTCGTCGTTTTCCCGCGGACGACAATGTTCACATCGGTCGCGACCGCCGTGAAGGTGAACCAGACATCCTTCGAGCCGCCGTTGGCCATGCAGGCCGCCGGGCCGTAGCCGCTCGGCGTGGCGTTCGCGTTGGTGAAAAAACCGTTGGAGGAGCAAAAATTGGTCACGTCCAAAAGCTGGATGGGCGTTTCGCAACCATCGTTGGAGGGCTGGGCGGCGAGTATTTTCCCAAAAAAAAGGAAGGCGAGGAGTGCAATCTGTTTATTCATAGTCAGTGAAAATCGGTGGGCAAAATTTGGGTATAAATCGGTTTTACCGCCCGTTTTGTTGTGCTTTATTTGATGGTTTGACGGTTTTTTACATTTTTATTGAACGGCCTGGCAATGCTGAACCACGGGAGCGGGGCCACGGTTGTCTCCTCTGGCGAAAAAAAGGGCCGCGGGGCAAGATACCTCGTCACCACGACGGCCACGCCAATTTCCAGCGCGATCCTTTTTTTGAAATACCGGACCGCCGCCGATGTTGGGACCGTGAACCCGGTCGGGGTCCGGAGGAAATGGTTTTCCGTCAAAAATGCGTACCGCGCATTCCACCGCCTCAAATAGGAGGCCGAGTAAAAGAAATATCGGTCGTTGCCCGCGCCCTTTCGGAAGGCATAGCCCGTGCCGACGGTCAGCTGGTTGGCCCGCGTCCCCCAAGAATTGAGGCCGTACAGCGAAAAGAAATTCTGCGAACCGCTATCTGTTTCAAAAACAAAGAACGGCCCGCTCGAAAAATAGCTGCCCATCAGTGCCACGCTCCCTTTCCCGGTTTTGTAGGGCATGCTCAATTTCACGGAAACCATGCTCGGCATGATCACCGGCACCAAAAACGAGCCGATGCCGATGCTCACATGGTCGGTGACCCCGTAGTTGAACTGGTTGAAAAACAATAAGCTGTTGCGGAAATACCCGCTGCCCTTTCGCTGCCCAAAACCGGTCGGCCCGCCGAGGTTCGTGGCCTCCAACGGCGATTTTTTCCAGTAATTGAAGCGGTACTTGCCGCCGGCCCCCATCCTTTCCAACGGGATGACCATTTGAACGGCCGTCCGGGGAATATTGACCTCGCCGACCAATTCGGAATCGAGCAGGATATTGGTCGCGTCCTCTTTTTTGATGGTGCCGATGAGTTCCGTCCCGTCGTGGAGGATGATCTTGACGGGGATGCTGTCTGTTGTTTGAGCCTGCACAACCGCCATTTTCAGCACCAAAAGGAGCGTAAAAAGCAGGCAGCGGAGGCAGTTTTTTGGGAAATTTTTCATAAAATGGTTGTAGCTGTTTAGCCTTGGCGTGTACCGGCGGCTTTAG
>JANOQP010000302.1:0-3207 GCA_031414895.1 Saprospirales bacterium | reverse complement strand
GCAAGGCACGCGCACGGCTCAATTTGAACTGTACAGCCTCTATTCGAGGGCGATGTACAACACGGCGCTGCGCATGGTCGGCCAGCCTGGCGACGCCGAGGATCTGCTCCAAAACGCCTTCACGGAGGTGTTCATGAAGCTCGATTCGTTCCGCGGCGAATCGACCATCGGGGCCTGGATCAAGAGGATCGTGGTGAACAAGTGCATCAATTTTTTGAAAATGCGGCGCATCCAGTTCGCCGAGCTGACGGCCTCGCTTGCCATCCCCGACGAACCGTGTGCGCCCTCCGAAACCGTCCCGAAAGAGACCGTCGAGCGCATCCACCGGGCGATCGGCGAACTGCCGGACGGCTATCGGGTGGTCTTTTCGCTCTATGTTTTGGAGGGTTACGACCATGAGGAGATCGGCCAAATTTTGGGCATTTCGGAACAAACCTCAAAAAGCCAGTTCAGCCGGGCGAAGTCGAAATTGAGGGAAATCTTGAATTGAAAAATATTGATATTTTTAGGATGAACATCGAACAATTTATCATCGAAAACCGCGAAAAGTTTGACCGCGAGAACCCGAACCCGCGCATCTGGGCGGGCATCGAAAAGTCGCTCAACGGGTCAAACCTCGCGAAGGAAAATGAGCCACCCGGGGCAAAACTCCGGCCAGTTTCTGGCGGGCGAAGGTTCTGGTTTTTGGCGGCAGCGGCCTCGTTCTTGCTCGTCGGCGCGGTCGGTTTTTTCTTGGGAAAAAGCAGCGCTGGCGGTGAAAAAAATTGCGGCGACGGGCAAGTTGCGCTCAAAAACGTCTCGCCAGAAGCTGCTGAAGCGGAGCGATATTATGTCCGTACGATCTCCTCGAAAACCGAGGCACTGGAGGCACACGAATATCACAACGACCAAGTGGATGGCGACCTTGCCGCAATCGATGGGGCGATGGCCGAGCTGAAGCACGAACTTGCCAACGTCCCGCCCGGCCAGCGAGAACAACTTGTCCATGCACTCATTGAAAACTATCGGATCAAACTAAATATCTTGGACAAGGTCCTCGAGCATATTGAATTGCCGCGCCAATCCCCTGCCGTCGCGGATTCTTTGAACCTTAAAAAAGGATTGCAACATGATACAAACAGCCTATAAACTGACCCTTTTCGGCGTTTTTTTGGCCGCTGCCTCGTTCGCCGCCCCCCATTCGAAACTCGAACCACCGGAGGCGAGCCTCGCCAAAGCCGGAACCCGAAACTCGAAACCGGCGTGCCCTTGCGAGGACGGCCGTGAGTTCACGAAGGACATCACCCGCGAATTTGACCAATTGCCCACCGGGACGACCGCGCTCTACAACAAATACGGCAAGGTCGAAGTCAAAACCTGGGGCCAAAACAAGGTCAAGATCGAGGTCAAGATCATCGTGAACGCCGACAACCAATCAGCGGCCGACGCGGCATTCAACCGGATAAAAGTGGATTTTTACAATTCTGACGGATATGTAAAGGCCGAAACGCAGCTCGAAGAGGGCGGCAATGGCGGAAATTGGTGGGGCGCACTGACCTCGTGGGGCGGGACGAGCTCGTGTCAGGATTTTAAGATAAACTACGATGTTTATTTGCCGATCGGCAATTCCGTGGACCTTAAAAACAAGTACGGCGACTCTTTCCTCGCCGCGCTCGAAGGCAAATTGACCGCCGAGATCAAATATGGCGACCTTCGTTCGGAGGGACTGAAAAACGACCTCGCACTCGACCTCGGATATGGGAAAGCGAATTTTGTCAATGCCGTAAACATCGCAGGGTCAATCAGTTATGGCGACATTTCGGTCGGCGAATGCCGCGACATCACGCTCGACACGAAATATTCGGACATGAAATTCAACCGTGCGAACGACCTCAACATCACCTCAAAATACGACGATTTTGAGATCGGCACCATCCACAACCTCTCGGCGAACTGCAAGTACTCCGACCTCAAAATGACCTCCGCGCACAATGTCAACCTGACGAGCCAATATACAGACCTGCAACTCGGCTGGCTCGGCACAAAAGGCGATTTCGACATGAGCTACGGCAGCGTGAAGCTCGATGCCCTCGACAAGGGTTTTTCGGAGGTCCAGTTCGACGGGAGCTACACCGATTTCAACATCATTTCGGGCAAAAACATTGGCTACAAACTCGATGCGGTGGGCAATTATGCTGAAATAAAATACCCGAACGCGCTCAACGTGAACCGTTTCGACGAATCCGGAAGCCGGATTTCGGTAAGCGGCACATCGGGCGACGGGAAGGGGCTGATAAAAGTAAAATTGAACTACGGCGAGTTCATCCTCCGCTGATCTTTGATTCTCAAAAACAGGAACGCCAACTTGTTGAAAATCAACGAGTTGGCGTTCCTGTTCTTGCTTTTGGCCTGAATTTGGGTTTGAATTTTCAACTTCAATTCCGCAACGGCTTCCCAGTCTCCAACATGTGCTGGATCCGCTGCAACGTCTTTTCCTCGCCACAGAGCGACAAAAACGCCTCCCTTTCCACGTCCAAAAGGTATTGCTCACTCACCCGTTGCGGGCTGGAAAGGTCGCCGCCGCAAAGCACCCACGCCACTTTTTTGGCAATTTTGATGTCGTGTTCGCTCGCGTAGCCACCCAGTTTTAGGGTATGCGCGGCGACATAAAGTGCGCCGAGGCCCGTTTGCCCGAGCACCATGATGTCCTTTCGGGGGATCGGTTTTGTGTAATTTGGGGCAAGTTCGAGGGCCTTCTTTTTTGCCTCTGAAATATTGCGGGCCATGTTCGGGATGGCGCGGTCTTTTTCGTGCAAAAGATAGCCGAAATTGAATGCCTCGTGCGCGCTCGTCGCCACTTGCGCCGTCGCGATGCCCCTGAATTTTTCGATCAAATCGGGGATCTGCACGTCGCCCTCTTTGAACGAATCAGAGAGCCGGAGGGCAAATTCCTTCGTCCCGCCGCCGCCGGGGATGATGCCGACGCCCACTTCGACGAGGCCGATATAACTTTCGTTGGCTGCCATGACCGCGTCGCAGTGCATCGAAAACTCGCACCCTCCCCCAAAAACATAGCCCTGCACCGCCGCGACGACCGGGATGGCCGAATATCGGAGCCGCATCGAGGTCTGTTGGAACATATTGGTCGCCATGTTCAGCTCGTCCCATTCCTGTTGGAAGGCGAGCATGGCGACCATCATCAGGTTGGCGCCGACCGTGAAATTGGGC
>JANOQP010000301.1:0-3205 GCA_031414895.1 Saprospirales bacterium | reverse complement strand
GGGTGTCGTCCTCTCGGGTCCAAATAACTTTTACTGGTTTTCCGGCAAGTTTCGCGATGCTGGCGGCTTCGCAGGCCACGTCCGGAAAGAGCCGACGGCCAAAACCGCCGCCCGAAAAGGCGATATTGATCTTGATGTTTTCCGCCGGGATGGAAAATTGTTTGGTCAGGTCTTCGAGCATCCAATCGGGGGCCTGGTGCGAGAGCCAAAGTTCGAGGCGGTCGCCGGTCCATTGCGCGAGGCAGTTCATCGGCTCCATCGGCGAGTGCGAGACGAACGGCGTTTCGTAAAGAGCCTGCCGAAAATTGGGGTTGAGCGCGAAGGTTTTGTCAAAATTGCCCGATTCAAAATGGGTCAGGCCCTCGTTTTCGGACATCGAGCGCATTTTTTGCTCATAATCTTTCGAGTTGAAAGCGTCCTTTCCGTCAAAGTCCCATTCGATCTTGAGTGCCTTCCGGCCTTTGAAAGCGGCCCAATAATTGTCGGCGACGACCGCCACGACGGGCCATTTGTTCCGGCCAAAAACGCGCTCACCGACCACGATTTTTTGCACGCCCGCCACTTTTTTGGCCGCCGAATCGTCCACGCTTTTGAGTTTTCCACCAAAAACGGGGCAACGCTCGACCGAGGCAAAGGCCATCCCCGCAACCGATTTGTCGATGCCGAAAATGGGCGCGCCCGTCACTTTCCACGTCAGATCGGGCCGCGATTGCGGTTTTCCGAGAATCTTGAAATCCTTCGCATCTTTCAAAACGGGGTTTTCCGGCACGGGGAAAGTGGCGGCAAGCTCGGCCAGTTCGCCGTAGCCAAACTGGCGGCCCGTCGGTCGGTGGACGATCTTTCCGGCCTCGGCAAAACAGTCGCTTTCGGGCACCGACCATTTTTGCGCAGCGGCTTTGACCAACATTTCGCGGGCCGCCGCGCCGATTTTCCGCATTTGAAAATACGCGCCGCGCACCGAGTACGAGCCGCCCGCGCTTTGACCGCCGCCAAATTTGGCCTCGCCGCCCGATTGGACGATCGTCGCGCCGTCGAGCGAGATCTCGAGTTCCTCGGCGATCAGCGCGGGGATCGACTGAAATGTGCCCTGTCCCATGTCGGGCTTGATGTTCACGAGGGTGACCTTGCCCGATTTTTCGATGGCAATAAAGGGCGTTACGTCAAAATTATCGGCAACCGCGCCGGTTTTCGAGAGGTTGAAAACGCCGGGCGTGGCCGAGTTTTTGGAGACGCCGAGGACAAAAGCGGCCCCGGTCATGCTGGAAATCTGGAAGAACTTGCGGCGGGAGAGCGTGGACATGGATCGAGATATTTGGATATTGAGTGATTATTTCCCCATTTCCGCAGCGCGGCGGACGGCCTTTTTGATGCGCGGATAGGTGCCGCAGCGGCAAATATGCCCGGACATCGCCGCCTCTATTTGGTCGTCCGAAGGGTTTGGTGAACGGTCGAGGAGGGCGACGGCGGCCATAATCTGACCGGATTGGCAATAACCGCATTGCGGGACCAGCTCTTCGAGCCATGCTTTTTGGACCGGGTGGCTGCCGTCGGGCGAGATGCCCTCGATGGTCGTGATTTTTTGGGAAGATTTTATAGAGGAGATCGGCGTCGAACAGGCCCTGATCGGTTTGCCGTCGAGATGGACGGTGCAGGCCCCGCAAAGCGCCATGCCGCAGCCGAATTTCGTCCCTTTCAGGTCGAGGTAATCGCGCAGCACCCACAAGATTGGGGTGTCCGGCTCGGCTTGGACCTTCGTTTTTTTGGTGTTGACGGTGAGTGTGTAAGATTTCATGGATGGGAAATTTTTTTGCAGAACGATGAAAGATATTTGAAGCGGCCACAAAAAGTTGAACGGGGCAAAAAAAATCAAATTTTTGGAACGAGTTTCAATTCGCCCCCATTTCCATCCACCAAAAACCACCAATGAACAAATTTTCATAAATTTGCCTTTAAAAAGTACCAAAAATGCAGAAAGCAACCCGCCTTGAGGACATTGATGCTGCGGTGAACAAATTCCAGCCGGTCACGCCCGAACACCCTTTTTATGTCAACCTCGACCATGTTCGGGGCGATTTTCAGCAACAGGAAGTGATGCGGATTTTGAACGTTGAAAGCAAAAATGGGCAATATGTGTATAGCGCGGAGTCCAACAAATTCAACAAGACCCTGCTTTTTTTGGCTGGGATGCGCGGTTCTGGCAAGACTTCCGAACTTGCCAAATATGCCAAATTGCTCGACTCGCCAGGCTGTTTTTTGGTCATAACCTGCAATGTGGACGACGACCTCGACATGGACAATATCCAGTTCATGGATATTCTTATCTTTCAGTTGGAAAAATTGCTCCGGCGGGCGGACGAGATTAACCTGCGGATTGATGATTCCATTTTGGAACACCTCCAAGTTTGGTTTGCAGAGCGTGTAAAGGAAATCAACAAGGGTTTGACAGCAAATGGGTCGCTTGAAATAGAGACCGGAGCAGGGGCAGATGGAATGGTGGTTTCCGTGCGAGGCATATTGGGCAAATTGCTCGGCATAACGGCCAACTTGAAGGCCGAACTTGGCGGCAGCTACGAGCGGGCAGAAAGTGTCCGCGAGACATTCCGCCGCCGTTTCAGTGATTTTTCGGTCAAGTTCAACGCATTTATTGAGCAAACGAACCAACAATTGCGCAAGGAAGGCAAGGCACAAGAAATACTTTTCATCGTTGACGGGCTTGAAAAAACGATGAGTGCGGAGACCCGGCGAAAAATAATCATGGAGGAGGCCAACCGTTTCCAGAAAATAAAGGCGCATACTATTTTCACCCTGCCGATCGAATTGATGAAGGAAAAACAGCGGATCAGGCAGTTTGCGGAAATCATCAATTTCCCGTTTGTCAAACTTTATGATCGGAACGGGAAAGAAGTTGACCGGGCTTGCATGCTTTTCAGGGAGTTTATCGACAAAAGAATCGATTTGCGGCTTTTTGACCGCCCCGAAACGATTCAAAACATCATCAAATACAGTGGGGGGTCGCCGCGCCAGTTGTTACGAATCATCGAAGTGGCCTCCTGGCAGCGCGATGACAGCCAAACGCAGGTTTCCTTTGAAAATGTGGAGGCCGCTATTGAAAGGGAGGGCAACGATTATGTCCAATACCTCATGCCCGACGAATGGGCGGCACTCGCCAAGCTCAAAACCGACCTCGATGAAGGCAATCCCCTTC
>JANOQP010000300.1:0-7041 GCA_031414895.1 Saprospirales bacterium | reverse complement strand
GCGGGCTGCACGGCCTCGGCGCAATCGCGCGTGGAGGTTGACGAAAGCTGGGATTTGTTCATTCCGAACGCTTTTTCGCCGGACGACAATGGCACGAACGATCGCCTCACGATCTATGCAAACCCGTCGGTCGTGACCGATGTGGAAATTTTTGAGATCTTCGACCGATGGGGCAACAAGGTGTTCGCCCGCGCCCATTTTCAGGTCGGGGACGAACAGCTCGGCTGGTCCGGGCAACTCCGCGACAAGACGCTCGACCCCGGCGTTTTCGTCTGGTTCGCGCGGCTGCGGCTGCTCGATGGCCGGGCTGTGGAGACAAAAGGGAACATAACTTTGGTGCGTTGAGCCAACTTTGACACACGCTATGATGGTGACCGCCTCGGGCTGCAACGCAGTTTCGGGGCGGTTTTTTTTGGCTGCCCGACCAAATTCCGGCTATTTTACGGGCAGAATCGAGCGGCCCGTTGAGTTGGATTTTTGCCCGGTCGTTGCCTAGGCCGACCTTGCAATTACCGATAGAACTTTTGTCGCGCCGCGCATCGAAGACCTCGGAAATATTGAAAACGCGCTTGCCGGGGTCGAGGTCGGACTTGCCGAGCTCGATGGTTTTTTGGCAAAAAGCGGCGAAAAAGTGGCGAGCAGGAAAAGGGTTGGGTTGGTTTTTTTCATGAAAAAGAGGTGGTTGATAAGGAGGCAAATGGTGGGCTCATTTTTTCTTCCCTTTGCTTTTGGCTTTCCGTTCGAGGGTTGCGGCATCCACCCGGTCCTTGGGCCTTCCTGTCGAACGTTTGTTTTTTATCAAATCTGCATAACCGATAAAATTGATAGGGACTCCTTCAAACGAGCCTTCTTTTCGCTGCGCAAAACAGGTTTCGAAATCAAGGCCAGCCAATTGAACAATCAAATCAATGCGGTTCGGTTCGTAGCCAAGCTGGATTACGTTGTCTGTGTTGGTAAAATCCTCTTTTTGCAACCCGATAGACCCAAGGCCGAATTCATCGATTGTTTTGAGCAAACGTTCTGCGTTTTCAGGGTCGGCCCAGACCCAAAAATCCAAGTCCTTCGTATAGCGTGGATAACCGTGAAAAGCCACCGCGAACCCACCTATAATGAGGTACTTAACGCCGTTTGCGTTTAACAATGCGATAAACTCTTTGAAATTGTTGTCCAGTTCCATATTTCCAGTCGTTGTACTGTTTACGGATTTCAAGCAGGGCCCGGATGCGCTCAACGGGCGGGCGGCTCAACCAATAAAGAACGTCGTCAGGTTCTTCGCCCAATTTGTAGATCCGGATGGCCGGACGGTTGTCGTAAATGGTTTGCATCCCGAAAAAATTTTGATCTAAAAATACGGTCTTTTTTTTAAAAAACAAGCCAACTCAACCCTTGTTCGCCAACTGCCCGCAAGCCGCGTCGATATCCTTTCCCCGGCTGCGCCGAACGGTCACCGTGACCCCATTATCGGCCAAAAACCCGGCAAAATGGTCGATCCGGTCGTCGTCGGATTTGGTGTACTCGACCCCGCCGATGGGGTTGTACTCGATGATATTGACCCGGACGGGGAATTTTTTGGTCAGTTTGACGAGCTTGGCCGCATCCTCTGGGCCGTCGTTCATTTTATTGAATGCGATATATTCGTAGCTGATCCGGCCCCTCGTTTTTAGGTAAAAATATTCGAGTGCCTCCATGATCGCGGCGAGATTGTTGGTCTCGTTGATGGGCATCAACGTGTTGCGTTTCGCGTCGTCTGCGGCATGGAGCGAGAGGGCGAGGTTGAACTTGGCACCGTCGTCGGCCAGTTTTTTGATCATTTTGGCGATGCCGGCCGTCGAGACCGTGATCCGGCGGCTGCCCATGTTCAGCCCCTCGGTCGAGGTGAGGTGCTCGATGCTTTTCATCACAAATTGATAGGTCAAAAGCGGTTCGCCCATGCCCATATAGACAACGTTGGTGATGCCGTGGCCGAATTTTTCCATCGACTGTTTGCCCACCAAAACGACTTGATCGTAGATCTCGCCGGGCGAAAGGTTGCGCAGGCGGCCCATGCGCCCGGTCGCGCAAAATTTGCAGGTCAAACTGCACCCGACCTGGCTCGAAACGCAGACCGTGAACCGCTCGTCCTTTGGCACGGGGATCAAAACCGACTCGATCAAATGGCCGTCGTGCAGCCGCCAACGGGTCTTGATCGTGCCGTCGCGGCTGATCTGGACAGTGTCCTCCATTAAAGTATTGATGAAAAAATGCTCGTTGAGCTTTGCCCGGAGCGGCTTCGGGAGGTTGGTCATCGCCTCGACATCGGTGGCGGATTTTTGCCAAAGCCACTCATAAATTTGTTTTGCGCGGAATTTCGGCTCGCCCCATTCGGCCAGTTTTTTTTCGAGGTCGGCGGGCGTTTGGAGGCGCAGGTCTTCCTTTTTGACAACGATGTTTTCCCCGTTTTCCATTATTTATTTCTAAAAAACAAAATCGAACTGACAATATAAACGCCGATCAAAACACTCAAACCGAGGCCTTTCAGGAAAAAAATTAGTGCCGCCGCCGCCAAGATTGCCCCGAAAATGAGCGGCCCGCGACCCTGTTTCACTTTCAGCGAATACATCGGGATTTCGGAAACGAGCAAATAGGAAAACAGGCCGACAATTCCGAAAATCAACCAACTTTGGCTCAAAAAAGGCTTTAAACCGAAAATATTCGCCTCCCAAGCGAGGCCGAGGCCGAGCATGAAAATCGTGCAGGCGGGCGTGTTCAGTCCAATAAATGAATCCGTTTGGCGCGTGTCGAGGTTGAATTTTGCCAATCGAAGCCCTGAAAATGCCGACAGCAAAAAAGCGGGCGCGGCTGCCCACGAAAACCCCGTCGGTTGGTTGGCGACGGTCAAAAGGTTGTCCAATCCGACCATCCTGCTTTGCTCCAAAATATGGTAAAGTATCACGCCCGGCACGACCCCGAAGCTCACCATATCGGCCATCGAATCAAGTTCGCGGCCCAGCGGCGAGGCCATTTTGCAATACCGCGCCGCCGTCCCGTCGAGCCAATCGAGGAGGAGCGAAATACCGATCAGCACCGCGCCCGCCGAGAGGTTGCCGTGCAAAATCGCGACGACGGCAAGGCATCCACAAAACAAATTGGCGAGCGTCAGCGCGTTCGGAAGGTTCTTTATCATTTAAAGGCAAAAGTAAAAAGGCAAATGTCAAAAGTTTGGCTCGGCAATTTTGCCTTTTGCCCTTTCACTTTTGCCCTAAAAAAATCAGATGGCGAACCAGGTCTGGTTGTTGCGGCGGTAATATTCGTTGAACGAGATCATGCGCTTTTCCTTTTCGTCCCAAAGGTGGTTGAACACACATTTGAGGCTCTCCAAAAAAGTGATCTTCGTGGCCATTTGCTCGAAAATGGGGTTCTCGTTGTGGCATTTCGCGAGGTTGTAATTGGGCACGAGCGGGTTGAGGTGGTGGATATGGTGGTAGCCAATATTGCCCGTGAGCCAGTGGAAAACGCGCGGCAAATTGTAAAAACTGCTGCCCTTTATGGCCGCCGTGATATAGTCCCATTTTTCGACCCACTCTTTATAAGCCTCCTCATATTGGTGCTGGACATAAAAAAACCAAATGGCGATGATGCCAAAAAACAGCAAGATCGGGACATGCACCAACAGCGTGACCTTCCAACCGCCGAGGCCGATCAGGAGGGCAAAAAAACCGACCGTCCAGATATTGTTGAGGATGAGCGAGCGGTTCACTTTTTCCCAGCCCTTCATTTTTATGAGCGGCATTCGGTGGTGCAAAAACATGTACCAAACCGGCACGATGCCGAACATCACGGGTGCGCTGCGGTAGATCCGGTAGCCCAAGCGCTTCATTTTCGAGAGCTTTTCGTATTCCTCGATCGTCAAGGTCTCGACGTCGCCAATGTCGCGGTGCTCCCAAAGTTTGCCGTTGTGGCCGTGGTGGAAATTGTGGCTTTTTGCCCAATATTTATAGGGAATGAGGCTGATGATGCTCGAAATATGCCCAAGTGCATCGTTCAGCCAACGGTATTTTGTGAAAGACTGATGCCCGCAATCGTGCTGGATGATGAAAATCCGGACAAGGAAAAACGCGTTCAAAATGGCCAGTGCGAAAGTGATCCAAAGCGACCAATCGAGGCTGAAATACATCAGCACCCAGACCGCGACAAACGGGCCGAACGACGTGATGATCTGGGTGATGGCCTTTTTGGTGTCCGGGTTTTGATAGGCTTTGACGACCTGCGGAAGGCGGGAAAGTTGCAGGTCTGGAACTGGATTGTGCATGAAATCTTTTTATGGAAAAGTCGAAATGGGCCGGTTTGGTTGCACAGTGCCCAGTTTCGGACTAAAATTTTACCGAAAATAAACTCGTGTGCCACCGAGGGCGCGCAAATTTCCACAAAAAAAGTGAAATCAGATCCTCGATGTCAGAATTGTTCGCAGCCCCATCACGCGGTCGTACCGCTCGCCCTGTGGCCGCCAATAGGCCACGACCGTGTAGCGGGCCGTCGAGGCAAACCAGTTTCCTTCGAGGTCGGAATGGTCGATTTTTCCCGTTTTAGGGTCAAAAACGACGTATTCGTAATTGTAAAAGCCCTGTTTTAGGTAGGCTTCGCCAAAATAGGCGCGCTTGTTTTCGTCATAAACACATTTAAACTGGGGCTGGATTTGCCAATCCGTCAGCCCACCGAACAGATAAACTTCCCCATTTTCAATCTCGGATTCTCGTTTCAGTTCGAAATGGACAAGTGCGTAATCGCTTTGCACGAGCGGTTGGACGGGCCGTCCGGGGTTGGGGTTGGTCAAAAAAATCTCGTACTCGCCGTTGTTGTCATCGAGGTTGAGGCCTGGTGAATCGCCGCGCAACTTGTCGGGCCGCAGCCAAATTTCCGGCCATTTTCCGCCGGTAAAAATCCGCTCGACGCGCTCTGTTTTATAGTCAAAAGTGCCGATGTCGAAATAGCGGAATTCCTTTCCGGCGGGGAAAACGATGCTGTCCTGAAAATCGTAGTTCAGCCCGTCCGAGCCGACACTGCGCTCGTGGACATTGGTCAGCGCGTTGTCCCAACGGCCGTTTTGGAGGACGGTCGCCCAAGCCTCGCGCGGGTTGATGGGCCGCGAATTTTTCATGCCGACAAAAAAATCAAGCTCGTGGTGCGTCTGCATTTTTGAGACCCGCGACGGCACGACGGACGAAATGCCGACCGTCCAGTTTTCCTCAAAAACGATGAACCGGCGCGTCAAGGCGAGCGTTTTTTCGTCGTCGTCGAGGTAGATTTTGAGGAGATAATTGCCCGATTTTGTCCATTTTAAGTCGGCATTTGGAAGGCGCAATTTGTAATGGACATATTTCTGCTGCGCAAAAAGGCTGAGCTCGTAATCGCGCATCCGGTTTTCGGAGAAGCCTTCCTGAAACTCAAATTCCTGTAAATCGCTTTGCGTCCAATCGGCGTTGCAATGGATCAATTGATACGAAAAATTGGCCGGTTCGTCGCCCAAAAGGTCGAATTGCAGCGTGATCGCACCGCGCAAATGCACGAACGGCAGTTTGTCCGCGCCCTTAAATTCGACCGTGCGGATATCGTCGAGCCAGGTGTTGTTCTGAAATTCGGGGGCCGTGTTTTGTGAAAATGCGGCGAGCGATTGGCAGAGAAACGCCGCGAGGACGGGCCATTTTTTGATGAAGGTCATTTCAAAAAGGGGTTTTTCAAAAAAGGTGAACGGTCAAATGGTGGGCAAAATTTCAATTTTCCGCCAAATTTCCATTGTCAATGGACTGCCCCGCCCCAAACAAATGCTACGAACCCATCGGCGGGCGGAACGCGGCCAACGAGCATCGTTTCGGGCAGGCCGAGGCTGGTTGCGCGGGCGCGAAGGGTTTGAAGGTCGGCGGCATGAGGGGTTTCCTTGACCTCGACGGCCAATTTTTTTTGGAAAACAAAGTCGATTTCCTGCCCGGATTTCTTTTGATAATAGTTCACCTCGCCCATTTTCATGAGCTGCAAAAAAATGGCGTTCTCAAAAACCTGCCCGCTGCTGACCTCGGCAAGTTGCCGGAGGATGCCCGTGTCGGAAAGATAAGTTTTTGACCGCATCGATATTTCCCGCGTTGACGACCTCGAAAATGGCGCGACCGAGTGCAAAAAATAGGTTTTTTCGAGCAGGTCGATATAGCCGACGGCCTTTTTCCGGTCAATGCCCAATGCGCCGCCGATGCGGCTAAAATCGAGCGGCGCCCCCGTTCCGGTGGCCAATAACCGGAGCAATTTGTAGATTGTGCCGCTGACCGAAAAATCGGCCACGAGCCGCACGTCCATATCGATATATGAGTTGATGATGTCCTTCAAATATCGGGTGCGCTCCAGTTCGGTGGCCCCCAAAACGACCTCCGGGAAACCGCCAAACCGGACGAAATCCTCATAAAGGCCCTTTAATTTTAGATAAACCCCCTGTTGAAATGGCTGCATTGAAAAACGCCGGAACACGTCGGGCGCTTCGCCGCGAAACCACAAAAATTCTTCAAAATCAAGCGGGAACAGCTCAAAAATATGCTTTCGCCCGGCCAAGCTTTCTGAAAAACGGTTTTTCAAATAGAAGGAACTGCTCCCGGTGACGATAAATTTTAGTTCTGGGAAATTGTCGTAAAACCATTTCATCACGCTCGTTATCTGGGGCACCAATTGAATCTCGTCGATGGCGATGACAGCGGGTTTTGCGAAATCAACGCCTGCGATTTCGAGGTCGATCTGCACGTCGCGATAGGTGGTTTGTTCGAATGTGTACCGATTCTCGACGCGCTCCAAATCAAGGTAAAGCTTGTTTCCGTGCGGCACTTTTTCGAGCAAATAACGCAGAGCCGTCGATTTCCCAACACGCCTCATCCCGGTGATAACGGTGATGTACTTTTGGGGGAGGTGCGCCTCAAGTTCGGGGAACAATTTACGTTGAAACATAAAAAAGTATAACTTTGTGGGAAAAATTTTCCCACAAAGTTATACTTTTTTTCAATTTGATTGCTTTTTTTGAAAAAACTCACT
>JANOQP010000299.1:0-3822 GCA_031414895.1 Saprospirales bacterium | reverse complement strand
CTCGTCCGCGAGGTCGAACCAGTCGCTTGACTGATGGGGACATGGCGAGTTATGGACAGTTTTTGAACAAACTTTTGGTTCGTACCCTTTGGAAACCCATCAAAACGAGCGCGAGAAAAACATCAATTTCAAAAGTGCAATCCTCTCCAAAGGGTTGCACTTTTTTTATTCTTGATCTATCTCAAAAAAATCTGGAGATTGAACCGAAAAATCATTTTGAAAGGGGACTTTCAGTTCCGGTAAAAAAAATGGAGGAGTCCCCCTTGGGCAACTCCTCCGTCGGATTTAGGGATCCTCAAACCCCTGATGCAAAAGTACAGGCCGTCGTTCATCTTTTGCAATTTTTTTTCAAAAGGAAAATACCCAAAAATGCGAAAAGCCGCCTGGACATTTTACGGGATCATCGCCCTCACCGCCCTCCTTTTCGGCCTCCTCTGGCTGAAACATTCGGCTTGGCTCGGCAACGCCAATTCGTGGCTCCTCGGCGGCCCGGGCGACGGGCTGAAAAACAATTTCACCGCACTTTGGCATATCCGCCGCGACGCGAACAGCGTCCATTATACGGGCATGAACGCACCATGGGGCGACCATGTCATTTTCACCGACGGCCAACCGCTCTTTGCGAACGGCATCCGATGGCTCGGACAGCGCTTTGACTTCATCAAAAACCGTGACCTCGGCTGGCTTAACTGGCTCATCGTGCTCGGCCAATTGCTCGGCGCGGCGTTTATCTACATGATTTTCAGGCGGTTGCACCTGCCGGTTTGGTTCGCGGTGCTGGCCTCGACGGGCCTCATCCTCGTCGCGCCGCAAAACGCGGAACTGACCGCCGGGCATTTTTCGCTGGCCAACATTTGGGTCATCCCGCTCGTCATATTGCTTTTGATCCAATACGAAGAACGCCCCTATCGCCGCCCGTGGAGCATTTTGATGGCCACCACTTTGGTCGGTTCGGCCATGTTGCACCCCTATTTTTTCGTGCTGGCCGCGGTGTTTTTGACGCTCTACCAATTTTTTCAGGTGGCAAAAAGGCCGAGTTGGCGGCATTTCAAAAAACGCCTCGCTCATTGGGTCGTGATGGTCCTGCTGCCGTTCGGCATCGTCCATTTTTGGCTCAATTTGGGTCATTCTGTTTTGGACAGGCCCGAATTTCCCGAAGGGTTCGTGGAAATGCACGCCTCGCCAGCCGGGGTTTTCCTGCCGCCGACCGGGTCCGCTTTTGCCCAAAACGGGGCTTATCTCGGCCTTTTGGTCGTCATTTTTACGGCATGGTTGATTGTCCGCCGGTTCCTTTTTTTTGAAAAAAGCTGGGACACCGAGGCATTTCATCGACGGCAAAAACGCTTTTTGTCTGGGACCACTTTCGCTGGTTTGGTCATGCTCGTTTTCGCGCTGGGCTTTCCATATTCGTGGCCCGGCGGCGGTTTTATGGCCGATTGGATGGGGCCGCTACGGCAGTTTCGCGGAACGGCAAAGTTCGCATGGCCCTGGTTTTTCATCGGGAACATCCTGTTTTTTTACGTTTTATGGCAAACAGCCCGTCGTTGGAAAGAAACTTGGCTTCAAATCCTGACCGTCTCGCTCACGTTTTCCATCCTATTTTTGGAAGCATGGATGGTCCAAAAAATGGTCGACCTGCAACCGCGCGACAACTTTTTTTTGAAAAAAGAAAAGGCCGCGCCCTGGCTCCTGCCCATTGATTTCACAAAAATGCAGGCCATCCTCCCCCTCCCTTTTTACCGCGAGGGCGCGGAAAATTTCGAGCTTCCCGCCGACACTTTCCTTTTTGAAAAAACACAACTGACCGCCCTCGAAACCGGCCTGCCCGACCTCGGCAGCCGCCTCGCACGCACGAGCCTCAGCCAAACCTTCGAAAGTTTTCAGCTTGTCGGCGAACCGTTCGAAGTCCCGGCCATCCTCGACCAACTGCCGACCGACCAGCCGCTGGCCATTTTTTTAAAGGGGAAAAAAATGGACAAAAACCAACCCGGAACGCGCCGAAAATATGCCCACCTTTTGGAAAAATCGCGCCCAATCTGGCGGTCGGACAGCCTCGAAATATTCAGTTTGCCGCTCGACAGTTTGGTGGCCGCGATTGCTTCGCACCGCCAAAAAATCGAGCGGGAATCAAAAAGCCTTGTCCAAAAAACAACGATAAACGGTTGGAAATCAACGAGTTCCGCACCCGCCGGGTTCTTTTCCGCAAGTTGGGACCTCAACCCGGCGGCGCAATTTTTTCAGGGCCGGGGCGCGTTCGTCGCGTCTTTTTCCGATAAAACCGAGCTTTTCAAAATGCCGATGCCCGCCGGAAAATTCACGTTTTCCATCTGGCAGTTCGTGGCCGACGACCGTGCTTGGACGGCTGAAATACTGGCAAAAGAAATCGCCCCGGACGGCGCGGAAGTTGCCCGCCGTGTCGTCAATTTGCGCTGCAAAACCGTCGGCATCGCTGGTTCGTGGGCTTTTTATGAATTTGAATTTGATGTAAAATCTTCGGGCAACCTCGTTTCTTTTGAAGTTTTGCCAAAAAAAGGAAGCCGCCAACCACTTTTTTTCGATGAAATGATGGTCCGCCCGATGGGTCCCGATTTTTTCAAAGTGACCGAAGGTTGGGTCGCCAAAAACAATTATTGGTACCGAAAATGAATTTTTGAAAACAAAAACACGCGATGGCAAAACGAGAAAACGACCCAAAAACCCCGGCGACCAATTATCTCGAATACCTCCACCAGCCGCACGACAAGTTCATGAAAAAGGTGCTCGGCTTGCGCCAAGTAGCGATGGAATGGATTGAATTTGCGCTGCCACCCGCTGATTTTGCCCAGCTCGACCTCGCCACTTTTCAGTTGGAAAGGACGGTTTTTTGGACGAAAAAATGAAGACGCACTTTGCCGACATCATCTGGGGCGGCATGACCAATTCGGGCGAACCGGTCAGGGCATGTTTTATTTTTGAGCATAAAAGTTGGCGGCCAGACCGTCCGGTGTCCCCCCAATTGTTGCGATATTCCGGCTCCTCAATGGATGCGGATTTTGACCAAAAACGCCCGCCAGCACTGCCCGTCCCAATCGTGATCTATCATGGCGAACAACCCTGGCAGAAGGAAAAAATGGCCGAGCTGTTCCCAAATGTCCCGCTGGGTTTCCGTCGATTTGTCCCTGAAATGGACTACATTTTCATCAACGTCAGCGACCTTTCGGACGAGCAAATCGAAGGGCTTGCCCTAATGGTTTTGTCAAAATTGCTGCTGACCTTGAAGCACGGTCGCGATGCGGATTTTGTGGCGCAGAATTTTGGAAAAATGGCGTTTTATTCCCCAATTTTGCACCAACGGGAATTGGCGGAAAACCTTTTTTCCCTGACCACTATCTATTTGGTCTCGATTTCTTCTCTAAATCTGAACAACATGAATACTGCAATCAATGAAATGCCCCCCCTTGAACAAGAGCAATTGAACTCGTGGTTGTATAAAACCATTGTTGAAAACCAGGAAAAAGGCTGGAAAAAAGGCCGTGAAGAAGGCCGTGAAGAAATCGTTTGGAACGTAATCAAAAAACACCCGGACTGGACGAATGCCCAAATTGCCGACTTGATCGAAGTCAATATCGAAATGGTCGCCAAAATCAGGGCAGAATATTTGGCCAATTCAAAAGGATAACAAGCTGTTTGCTTCAGAAAAAACCGGCTGGACCCACAAGTTCACCCGGTTTTTTTTTGCCCAAAAGAAATCTCCCCGAACGGCTTGGAATTTGCCCGCCGCGTCGTCAATTTGCGCAGCCAAACCCTCGGTCTTGATGGGTCGCCAAAAATAACATTTGGTAC
>JANOQP010000298.1:0-8193 GCA_031414895.1 Saprospirales bacterium | reverse complement strand
CCCCTACAATGTCTATAACGACATGAACCACGAGAGCGCATTGACGAAGGCGTATGTCGATCAATGCCTAAAATTTTGGGTCGATGAGTACCATGTGGACGGTTTCCGGTTCGACCTGTCAAAGGGTTTTACCCAAAAACTGACCACGACCGATGCCGCCATGGCCGCTTACGATGCCGGACGGATCGCCACGTTGAAACATTATGCCGATATTGTTTGGTCGAAAGACCCAAAATCGTTCGTTATTTTAGAACATTTCGCCGACAATGCGGAGGAAAAAGAGCTTTCCGCGTACGGCTTTATGCTCTGGGGAAATGTCGTGGGCGGCTACAAGGAGACCGCGCTCGGCTTCACGGGCGCGAACAACGATTTTGCATGGGGCGTTTGGAAAAACCGTGGCTGGACCGCCCCAAACCTCGTTTCGTACATGGAAAGCCACGATGAAGAGCGCATCGGGTACAATTGCAAAAACTTCGGAAACTCGACCAATTCCGCCCATAATGTGAAGAATTTGGCCATTTATGCCCGCCGCCGCGAGCTTTGCGACGCGCTTTTTTACACGCTGCCGGGGCCGAAAATGCTTTGGCAATTTGGCGAGCTGAGCTATGATTATTCCATCAATTATTGCCAAAACGGCACCATCAACAACGCCTGCCGCACCGACCCGAAGCCGATAAAATGGGACTTCCTCGCCGACGCACCGCGCAAGCACCTCCACGACGTGGCCGCCGCGCTCATCCATTTGCGAACGACGGAGGACGTTTTCGAGACCACCGATTTTGTCCTGACCATCGCGCAAACGATGACGAAAAAGATCCGGCTCAACTCGGCCAGCACGAATGCCGTCATTTTGGGCAACGTGAGCGTCAACCCGCAGACCGTTGCGGCCACTTTTCAGCACACCGGCACTTGGTGGGACTATATCACGGGCCTGCCGATTGAGGTCGATGCGGTGAACAAAAACCTTGATTTCCAACCCGGCGAATACCGTGTATATCTCGACAAACAAGTTGCGTTGCCGCCGGGGATCGTGCTGGCGACCGGCCTATTGCCCGCCGTTTTTGACCAATTGGAAATCTTCCCGAACCCGGCGGTCGGCCAATTTGTCATCGGTTTTTCATTGAACAAAAAAGCACGGATCGCGGTCGAAATGTTCGATTTGAATGGAAAATCGGTCAAAAACTTTGGCAATCAATCTTTTTCGGAAGGCGAGCATTATCTCGAAACGGACGTTTCAGCGTTCCCGGCGGGCATTTACCTGCTCCGTTTGGTGGATGAAAATGGGGGGGTTGCCACCCGAAAAGTGGTCGTGAACTGAACGTCCAGGCCCCGGTTCATTGGACGTTTCGCAATATCCAAAAGCCGACGACCACAAAAAGCACCACCAAAACCGCCCTCGGCCCGAACAAAAATTTCCGCGCAGCGGGATATTTTTCCTTCCAGTTCAAAGTTTCAAAAAGCAGCCCGGCCACCAAATACGGGATTATCGCCACGAGGAGCGGGTTTTCAAAAAAAGCGGCCCGCAGCCTGCCGTTCAACAAAAAATGGACGGCACGCTGCGAGCCGCAGCCGGGGCATTTCAACCCCGTGATTTGCAGGAATGGGCATTTTGGAAAATAATCAACTGCCGATGGATTGAACCGCCAATAGATTAGTGCCAAAACGACCAAAAACAGGAACAGAAAAATCTGCTTAATTGTTGAGGCCGCCATTCATCATTGCCGTTCCAACCATTCCAAAAACAAAGATCAGGTACAAAACGATGCAGCCGACCCCGACCCAAAGGCCGATCTTGGTCCATTTTGCGGCTTCTGCAGAGGCAAGCTGTGCGCCGTTTTGGTCGCCCGCGTAAAATTTCGATTCCACTTTTGAGGCATAGACGATGCCCGCGATGCCGAACGGCATACAGCAAAAAAGCGTGACCAAAATGGACTCGACGAGCCATGTTTTTGGTGGGTAGGACAGTTGCTGGCGGCCCATGCCCATGTCCATCGGGCCGGCCTGCGGGACGGGCGGCGTGTAGTTGGTCTGTTGCCCGACGGGCGGCGGGGCCGGCTTCGGTTCCACGGCGGGAAAAAGGCCGGACAGTTCGGGCAATTGGCTTGCGGGCAGCCACCCGGCGGCGCCCTCGTACCAAATCAATGTTTCTGCGGTGATGAAATGGCCGCCGAGTTCATCGATGGTGAAAGGGCCGCTTTGCGTCGAGCCGTCAGAATAGAAATATTTTTTCATAAAGCGTGAAATAGGGAAATGGGTGAATTAGATTTTGGGTCAAAAATGGGTTTTTATCTTTTGAAATTCATCCGTTGCGGTTTTTTCCAAAAAAAAAGCCGTGCAAAAAAACCGTTCACCTAACAATCGTCACATCACCTTTATATAGGATCGTCCGCCCGTCGATGAATTTCACCCGCGCCCAATAGACAAAGACCGCCGGGTTCAACCGCTCCTCGCGGACGATGGCGTTCCATCCCTCAACGGGGTCGTTCGGTTTGAAGCCGTAGTTCGACCAGACCTTGTCGCCCCATCGGTCGAAGACCTCAAATGCCGAGATTTCGATGACCTGTTTCGGGTCGCCGAAAATGAGGAAAATGTCGTTTTGCGCATCCGCGTTCCACGAAGAGATCACGTTCGGGATAAAAATATGGTAGTCCTTGCCGACCTTGAACAGCGTTTTCGCCTCGGCGGTGCAGCCCGCTTTTGAAATGACGGTCACCTTATAAAGCGTGTTTTCGAGCGGTTTGGCCACCGGATGGAGGCGGTCAAAGGTGCTGTTTGATTTAAAAAAAAGCCCCGTTTCCGGTTTCCAAATGACGGAATCGACCAAATTGAGTGGAAAACCGCCAATGTCCACGTTCAACGTGAGCGAATCGCCGAGCTCTATTTTTATTTCCGGGTCGAGCGAAATGACCGGTTGGAGCGGGGCCGGCACGTCGAGCGGTTCGGCCCAAATGCAGCCGTTTGCGTCCACGATCATCAGCGAATAGCTGCCCGGGCTGATGTTTTCAAATCCCTTTTCGGTGAAAAAATGGCCGCCGCCGTCGATCGAATACAGGAACGGCCCGATGCCGCCCATGATTTTTGAAATGACAATTTTGCCGACGTTCCCATCGCAACGCGGGTAGGTCAAATCGATGTCGATGCCCGTCGGGACGTTCGTTTCCTCGGTCACGATGACGAGATCGGAGGCCGTGCAGCCGTTGTCAAAGCGCGTGACGAGGAGTTTGTAGCTGCCCGCCGCGTCCACTTTTGGGGAAAGCCCCGCTGTGCCGGAAAGGAAATTTCCCCCGGTCGTCGTCCAATTTATCAGGACTTGGGCGGGCGTGACCGTCGCGCTTAAAACGCCGTTTTCGACCGAGCAATTTATCTCAAAACCAATGCCCGCATCGACCGTCGGCAGGGCCTTGTTTTCCGAAACCGTCGCCGAGACCGAAAGGGTGCAGCCATTTAAACTATTGGTAATCAACAAGTTATAAACGCCCGGCTGGTTCACAGTCGGGTTTAGCGTGTTCGCGTTGTTTGAAATATTGCCGCCAACGGTCGTCCAAACGAACGGAAAATCAACCCCCGTCGATGACCCTGTCGCGTTCAAAACCGTGATCGGCGCAGCGCAGGTCAGCACCCCCGGCGACGAAATCACGACGACCGGATACGACAAATCGGGCTGGATGGTCACGATGTCCGTCCATTTGCAGCCCGTCAAAATGTTCGTCACTTGCAGCGTGTATTGCCCCGGCGCACTGATGACCGGGAAGAGCGTCGTCGCGCCCGAAACGATATTTCCAGTGCCAGAGGCCGTCCATTGATAGATAAAATCCGGCCCGAAATCCGACCCCGTACCGTTCAGGCTCAACGTCGGGTTGGTGCAGGAAATGAGCTGCCCCGGCCCGGCCTCGGCGGTCGGCGGTTGGGTGTTTTGCGCGACCGTCGCATTGGCCGTCGCGGAGCACCCGGTCGCTGCGTTTGTCACCAAAAGTTGGTAGTTCCCCGGTTGGTTGACGACCGCCGTAAGGCCGTTTTTGGAGACAAAATTGCCGTCCACGGTCCCCCAAACATAACTGATATTGGCCCCGGTCGTCGTGCCGTTCGAGGCATCCAAATTGGCCTCGTTCACCAAACAAGTGAGCGTTGCGGGGGGCGCGATGGCGGCGGTTGGGAGGTTCACATCGGCCAAAACTTCGACCCCGTCGGTTGCCGTGCAGCCGTTCAACTGACTGGTAATCAACACGTTATAAAGCCCCGGCTGGCTCACGACCGGGCTTGCCGTCGCCGCGCCGCTGACAATGCTCACGCCCGTCCATGAAAAATCGACCGCCCCGCCGAGCGGTGAACTGCCCATCGCGACGAGCGAAATGGTCGTGTTTTGACAGGTCAATGTGGCCGTCGGCCCGGCATCCACAATCGGTGGGGCGATGTTTTCGGTCACGATGACCTGCGACAAACTGGTGCAGATGTTCGCCGAATTATGGACCTCCAAAACGTAGGTCCCCGGTGCGCCGATGGTCGGCGAGAGGGTCATGCCCCCCCAAATGATCTGCCCGTCGGCGGTCGTCCAATTGTAAGAAATCGTCGGCCCCGTCGAGGTCCCCGCGCCATTTAGCGCAGCCGTCAAAATGGCGCAAGTGAGCGTCACCGGCTGCCCCGCGACCGCGATCGGCACGTCAGCGGACTGCGTAACAATGACCGAGGAGGCCGCCGTGCAACCGTTCTCGAGGTCGGTCACGACCAAATGATAAGCCCCGGCGGCATCAACATGCGGGGCAAGGATATTGTTCGGCCCCATAAAATGCCCGCCGGCCGTCGTCCATTCATACGCAATGGTGGGGCTGGCGGTGGCCGTGGCGTTGAGCTGATAGGTTTTGGAAATACAATTGAGCTCAAAACCGGGGCCTGCCCAAGCCGTTGGGTGGTCGATATTTTGTGAAATTTGGACAGAATCGACCGCCGTGCAGCCGTTTTGGTTGTCGGTCACGACCAAATTGTAAAGCCCCGGCTGGTCGATTTTTGGTTCGGAAGTGTTCGTTCCCGAAAGGAAATGCCCATCGTTTGTTTGCCAAAAATAGGAAAAGGGGTTGCCGGTCGAGCCGCCGGGGATGCCCAAAAACAGCTCCGTCACCGTGCAGTTGAGGATGTACGCAGCCCCCGCATCGGCTGGCGGCGGCACGATGTTCTGCAAAATGACCGCCGATCCTTCGTCGTAACAACCGTTGTCAAGGTTCGTGATGTTCAAAATATAGGCCCCCGGCTGGCCGCAAATTGGCGACAGCCCCGCGCCGCCCGACACGATCGCGCCCGAGGCCGGCTCCGTCCAGGTGATGAGCATGTTCGGCCCGCTCGAGGAGCCGCTGGCGTTCAAAATGGCCGTCGGGCTGTCGCAATCGAGGCCCGCCGGGGGCAAAATGGCGATCGTCGGCGCGTTCACGTCCTTTAATATAATGACCGTCGCGGTCGCGGTGCAGCCGTTCAAAAGGTTTTTCACGGTCAATGAATATTGCCCCGGCTTGTCGATGATCGGGGAAAGCGAGGTTGCGCCGGAGACCAAATTGCCATTTGCGGTTGTCCAAAAATAGGAAAAATCACCGCCGACCGACGAACCGCTCCCGTTCAAGACCATCTGTGGCGAAAGGCAATTGATGGTCGCCGCCGGGCCCGCATCGGCCACGGGCGGCGCGACATCTTGGTTGACAAAAACAGAGGCTGTTTGGGTGCAACCGTTGGCCGCATTTTTCACGGTGATGAAATATTCGCCCGGCTGGTCAATGACCGGGGCGAGGGTCGTCGGGCCGCTCAAAATATGGCCGCCCGGCGACGCAACCCATTGATAATCAATACCTTGCCCCACCGTCGAACCTGTCCCCGAAAGGCTCAAACTGGTGATTTGGCAGGTCAAAATGCCGGGAGAGCCCGCCGCCGCGATGGGCAAATCGGCATTTTCCAAGACCGTCGTCGTGGCCGAATTGGTACATCCGTTTTGAGCATTTGTTATTTTCAAAAGGTAAAAACCGGGCGCATCGACCGTCGGCGAAAGCGTGGTCTGGCCCGAAACGAGGCTGCCGTTTTGGGTCGTCCATTGATACAAAAAATCCGTCCCGGTCGAGCTGCCCGCGCCGCTCAAAACAAGCGAAACGGTCGTGCAGGTGAGCGTCCCGCCGGGTGCGGCGAGGGCCGTCGGCGCGGTCGTATTTTGTGAAACAATCACCGATGCCGTCGCCGCGCAATGGTTTAAACCGTTGGTAACCAATAAGTTATAAGTGCCGGGCAGGTTCACGACGGGGTTGGTCCCGGTCTGCCCGGAGACAAAATTGCCGCCCATGGTCGTCCAATTATAGCTAAAACCCGGGTCGCTCGGCGGGAGGAAATAGCCGATTTCGACTGCACTGACGTTGCAGTTCAAGACCTCTGGCAAACCTGCATCGGCGGGCGGCGGCGCCATGTTTTCCTCGATCAAAACGGTCGCGGTCGCAGTGCATTGGCTCGACAGGTTGGTGATCGTCAAAACATAGGTCCCCGGCGCATCGACGGTCGGCATAAGCGTGTTTTGCCCTGCGGAAAAATGGCCGTCCGCTGTGTTCCAAACGAACGAAAAACCAGGGCCGTTGGAAGAACTCGAGGCATTTATCGTCAAAAATTGGGTCGCGCAATTGAGCAACCCCGGCGGCACGGCATTCGCCAACGGCAAGCTATTGTCTTGATTTACAACGACTTGCGCATCGGCGGTGCAGCCATTTGACGTATTGGTCACGACCAAAACATAGGTCCCGGCCTCGTTCACGACGGGTTGCAAAGTGGTTGCGCCCGACACGATATTGCCGTCGCTCGCCGCCCATAAATAGCCGAAAAGGCCGCCCGTCGAACTCCCAGATCCGCTCAAAATCGTCGTCGGCTGGGTGCAGGTGATCAGCGAACCGCCGCCCGCAATGGCATCCGGCGGCACTTGGTCGTCAAAAACCTCGGTCCCATCGACCGCCGTGCAGCCGTTCAGGTTGTTGGTCACCAGCAAAAAATAGGCCCCCGGCGCGTTGATGTTCGGGTTCAAAGTGGCCCCGCCGGAAACGATGTTGCCACCAATCGTCCACCATTCATAAGTAAAACTTGGGCCGGTCGCCGAGCCTGCGCCGTTCAAATTGAGGCTCGATGTCGTGCAATCTATCGTAAAACTTGGCCCTGCTTGGACTGCCGGGCTGATGATATTGGCCGTGACGACGGCAAAATCCTCTTCGAAACACCCGTTTTCCGTGTTGAATATCGTCAAATAATACGTCCCCGCCGCGTCCACTTCGATGATCGGCGCGTTCGGGTCGGTCGTTATATTGCCGTCAGGCGTGTCCCAAACATAAATAAATTGGAAGCCCGTGCTGGAAATCCCGCCCAAAATGGCCATCGGGCCAGGGCAGGTCAAAACATGGTCTGGCCCCGCGTCGGCGGTCGGTGCGACCAGGTCCTCGGTCACCAAAACGCTCGAAACATCGGTGCAGCCGTTGTCGGTATCGGTTATTTTCAATGTATAAAGTCCCGGCTCATCAACAACTGGCCCCAAAGTGCTGCCCCCCGAAACGATATGCCCGGGCGGCGCGGCTGTCCAAAAGAAGGTGGCATTTCCCAAAAAAGTCGATGCCGTCGCGTCCAACCCGACGACCGCGTTGTTGCAATCGAGTACCGCTGGCGGAAAGATCACGACGATCGGATGGACCTTGTTTTCAAAGACCTCGACATCGGCGGTGTTCGTGCAGCCGTTCGTGGTGTTCGTCACCAATAAAAAATAGGTGCCGCCCGCGTTCACGATGGGCGCGAGCGTGTTTTGACCGCTCACAAAACTGCCGCCGCTGGTCGTCCACAGGTACGAAAAATTGGGGCCGACCGAGCTGCCCGCGCCGCTCAAGCTCATCGTCGTGACCGCGCATGTGATCTCGCCGGACGCGCTGGCCACGGCATTTGGCAGTATTATGCCGCCGATGACCATGACCTGATCGGTCGCGGTGCAGCCGTTTGCGTTGTTGGTGACCAATAAATTATAGGTCCCCGGCTCGTCGGCGCAGGCATTCATCAAAAAAGGGTCGCAGGAAATATTGCCGTTCGGCGTGGTCCATTCATACGAAAAATTGCTGCCGCTGGACGAGCCGGTGCCCAAGAGCGGGACCGTCGGCGTGGTGCAACTGATCGCGCCCTGCGTCGTGGCGTTCGCGATGGGCGGGGCCG
>JANOQP010000297.1:0-3100 GCA_031414895.1 Saprospirales bacterium | reverse complement strand
AACTGGCCTTGCTGCGCGGGGGGATGCTGGCCGTCGATTGGGCCGAAACATGGGCGACCGCGAACAGGGCGCAAAGCGTGAGGACGATTAGTTTTTCCAACTTTTAGAAGATTATGGTGAACATGAAAGCGGGTGAAAGGTAGACGTTTGGCGGCTTTGTCTGTTCAATTTTTTTGATTTATTAAATCGGTTTTAACCAATGTGTGCGGGAAGGTTTTCTACATTTGGCTGGCTTTTTTGTGGATTAACGTCAAAAACGACGAAAAACTGCTTTTCATCAAACACTTTTTTAAAAAATGAGCCTCGACCTAATTCTTTTGGTTGTCGTCGCGTGGGGTTTTTACCAGGGTTTTTCGCACGGCATCATTCAGACGGTTTTCAACTGGGCAAGTTATTTTTTTGGCCTGCTCATCGCGTTCAAAATGACGCCGACAACCACCGCTTTCCTCGTCCGCACCTCTGGGTCGGCCAATCCGCTCATGTTCGTGGCTGGTTTTTTGGTCATGTTCGTCCTCGTGATGATGCTTTTTCGCCTCGCCGCGCGCGGTTTTGAGGGCGCACTTTCCGTCGCACGGATCGGCATCGTCAACCAATTGGCGGGCGGCATCTTGCTCGCGTCCACTTATATTATGCTTTTCAGCGTGCTCTGCTGGTTCGCCGGCAAGGCCAATTTGATCGACGAGGCCACCAAACAGTCGGCCCGTTCGTGGCCGCTCCTCGAAGCCATCCCGCCCCGCGCGAAGATTGTTGCCGAGCGCGTCAGCCCGATCATGAAGGAATTTTGGAACTCCTCCATCAACATGGTGGATCGCCTCGAAAAGTACGGCGTTCAAAAGACCGATGCACAACAGCGCGTCTATGACCTTCCGAAACCGACCGGACAGGATGTTTTTGAACCATATTCGACCGAGCCAGCGGCCAAATCGGACAGCAATTGAACCATGCGCCCTCGCTACTTTTCAATGCTTTTTGTCTTTTTTGCCATCGCCGCTGCCCATCTTTTTGCTGAAATGTTGGGTCTGCGCGGCCTTTCCGTCGGCACAAAAACCTTGCTGATGCCGAGCCTCGCCGTGTGGTTTTGGCTCGAAACACGACAGTTTTCAACGGTTTGTTCCCGAAATTGGATGTTGTTTGGCCTATTCTTTTCGTGGCTCGGCGACTGCCTGTTGATTTTCCAAAAGGAAAATTCGACCGTCCCGTACTTTTTGCTCGGCCTCGGCGCGTTCCTCGTTGCGCACCTTTTTTACCTCGCCGCTTTCGTGAAATTCCCGTCGGCCAGCCCCGGTTTTTTGTCAAAAAACAAATGGCTGCTGTTGCCCTTCGGCATTTTTTTGGCCACGATGGATTGCTTTCTCTGGCCCTCGCTGGCGGGTGGATTGCGCGGCCCAGTCGTGTTTTACAGCTTCGCGATCACGGCGATGGCGGAAGGTGCGGCCTCGCTTTTCGGGAAAATAGAGGGCCGGGCGGCACAAATTTTGTTCCTCGGCGCGGTGCTTTTCATCTGCTCGGACAGCCTTTTGGCAGTCAATAAATTCCATGCGCCGTTTGCGAACGCGGGTTTTTTAGTGATGTTGACCTATATTTTGGGACAGTTCGGGATTGCTTTTGGGATGCGGGGCGGGCTCGATTTCCTCCCGGAAAAATAATTGGGCCAATCCGTTTCTTCATAGCTTTGACCCCGTTCGCGGGTTTGTCGCGACATCAATTTTTTCAAAACCATTTTCTAAAAATGAAAAACCCGGCCCGCACCTTGCCCAAAAACTTCCTGTTGAAAACCGCATTTTTCGCCCTCATATATATATGGTGCACTTCCCCGGTTTTCGCGCAGCCCGGCAAACCTGCACCCGCTCAACCGCAATCCATCCTGATTTCCGGCGCGACCGCGCACATCGGCAATGGCCAAATTGTCCAAAATGCCGCCATCGGTTTTGAAAACGGCAAGCTCACCCTCGTTGCCGACGCGACCTTGATTCGCATCGATTTGACAAAATATGCCCGCCGGATCGACGCGACGGGCAAACATATTTGGCCCGGCATGATCGCCCTCGATACCAAGCTTGGCCTTGTCGAAGTGGAGGCCGCCCGCGCGACCGTGGACGACCAAGAATCCGGCACTTTGAACCCAAACGCCCGCGCGATCATCGCCTATAATACCGACTCCGAAGTTGGGCCGACGCTGCGATCGAACGGTGTTTTGCTCGCGCAAATTTGCCCATCCGGCGGGCGGATCAGCGGCCAATCGAGCGTCGTGCAGCTCGATGCGTGGAACTGGGAAGATGCCGCCGTGCGGATGGACGAGGGCATCCACCTCAATTGGCCCGTCAAACAGGGCTTCGGCGGATTTGATGCCACCGTCACCGAGGCAAAGAAAAACGAGGATTTAGAGAAACAAATTCAGGCCATCAACCAGCTTTTTGCCGAGGCAAAAGCGTGGAACGCGAAGCCCGCCGCCGAGTCCAAAAACCAGCGGTTCGAGGCGATGCGCGGTTTGTTCGACGGCTCAAAAACGCTCTATTTTCATACGGAAAATGCCAAAAGCATCGAAGAATCCGTCCTTTTTGCCGAAAAATGGGGATGCCGCCCGGTCATCGTCGGCGGCGCGGAAAGCTGGCTCGTGACCGATTTTTTGAAAAAGCACAACACCGCCGTCATCCTCGCCCGGACGCACGGGATGCCCCGCCACGATGATTCCGACATCGACCAAAACTTCAAAACGCCCGCCCTTTTGGCCCGGGCCGGGGTCGAATTTGCCATTTCAAATGAAGGTTCGTGGCAGGCGCGAAATTTGCCCTTTCAGGCCGGGCAAGCCGTTGGTTTTGGCCTCGAAAAAGAGGCCGCTTTGTCCGCCATCACGCTCACGCCCGCGAAAATTTTGGGCATCGCCGACCGCCTCGGCTCACTCGAGACCGGGAAGGATGCAACGTTTTTCATCACCTCCGGCGACGTTTTGGACATGCGGACGAGCAAGGTCGAACAGGCGTTCATCGGTGGCCGCGAGATCGATTTGGACAACCGCCAAAAGCGGCTTTACGAGAAATTTTCGAGGGGAAAATGAGCCGTTGAGTGGATATTGAGGAGGTGACTTGAAGTCACCTCCTCA
>JANOQP010000296.1:0-5167 GCA_031414895.1 Saprospirales bacterium | reverse complement strand
AATTGCCCCGCCCAATATCCCTTAAATAGCGGAAATGCGAACCAATCGCACCCGAAAATGAAGGATACTCCATATATTCGATACCAAATTCCTTGGCCGTTTTTCGGACTATCGGCGCTAAATCACCATAATGAACGTGTGAAATCTGTGGGAACAAATGGTGCTCTATTTGATGGTTAAGTCCACCAACATACCAATGCAAAAGCGGGTTCTTTTTTGTATTGAAGTTAGCGGTCGTCCGCAATTGGTGGATGGCCCAATTGTTCTCCAGGTTACCATCATTATCTGGCTGATAATGATGTGCATCTTCAACGGCGTGCGCAGTTAAAAAGATAAGTGTCATCAATATCCCACCAACAAATTGCACAATAAGAAAACCAATGATCACCCAATACCAAGCAACAGGCAAAATGTACATCGGCAAGGCCAAAACAATCCCGAAATAAAAAGCTTTGCTGATGAGCAATTTGATAAATTCCTTTGTCGGCTTAAATCCCGCTTTTTTGAGGATGCCTTGTTTCCAATAAGCAACGAACTGTTTAAAATCCTTTTGTATCAACCAGGATGCATTGGACAGTCCATATAAAATCGGGGCATAAAAGTGTTGGAACCGGTGATACCAACGCAATTTCCCGTCCGGTGAAAGCCTTAAAAACGGCTTATCGTCAATATCTTCGTCCATGCCAAACACATTGGTGTAGGTATGGTGCATCATGTTGTGCTGGATTTTCCAAGTGACGGTGCTGCCGCCCAGTATTTCCATGGTGAAACTCATGATTTTATTGACAGTTTTATTCTCGGCATAAGAACCGTGCAACGAATCGTGCATCACATTGACACCGAGGCCACAAAGTCCGAGGCCCATCGTGACGCATAAAATCAATGAAAAATAAGGGGGGAAACCACCGAACAAAATCAGCCCAAAAGAGCCGAGGTATAAAACATAAAGTAAAACGGACTTTACATAAAGGCCCAAATTCCCAAATTTTGACAGTTTGTTCTTTGTAAAATGTTCCTGGACCCGGTGGCGTAGGGTTTGGAAAAATTCGGTGTTCGTATTGGTCGGGAAACGAATTGCTTTTGATGATTGCATGAACGAAATTTAATACTTGCTTTCAACAAGTTTGACAAAATAGTCTTGCAAAGGAAGTAAAAAGGTAAAAGTAAAAAGGCAAAAGGCCAAAGTTTAAGTAAAAAGTAAAAAGGCAAAAGTCAGAAGGGAACGACAAACCGTTGATAGTCAATGTGTTGTCGTCCACATTTGACTTTTGTATTTTGCAAGATCAGCACATTTCAACGTTCTCCACGACCTCCAAACCATACCCGATCAGGCCCACACGACGGCGAGGGTGGTTGGTTATGAGCCTGATTTTTGACACGTTCAGGTCGCGCAAGATCTGTGCGCCGGTGCCAAAATCGCGCTGGCTCATCGGTGAGTTGAGGTCGATAGCAGCCGGTTCGCCCGCTTCTTGTTGCAGTTTGTACTTCTTTAAACGGGCCAATAAATTGCCCTGTTCCGCATGGCGCATATAGACGAAAATGCCCTTTCCGGCCTCCGAAATTTGCCAAAGTGCGCGGTTGATCATCGATCCATAATCTTCCAACAGCATCCCCAAAATATCGCCCGTTTCGGTTGAGCTGTGGACCCGAACGAGGACCGGTTCGCCGTCGGCCCAATCGCCTTTTTTGAACACCAAATGGGTGTCGCCCGTCGTCAGTTGGGTGTATGCGATGACCTCAAACTCACCGAACTTGGTCGGCATTTTCACTGCAATCTCGCGGCGCACGAGGCGCTCGTTTTTGAGGCGATAGGCGACCAGATCATCAATGGAAATGATTTTCAGCCCGTGTTTTTGGGCAATTTCGCGGAGTTGCGGTAGCCGGGCCATCGTGCCGTCCCCGTTCAAAATCTCGACCAGGACCCCCGCCGGGAACAATCCGGCCATCCGCGCCAGATCGACCGTCGCCTCGGTATGTCCCGTCCGGCGGAGGACACCGCCCGTTTTTGCGCGGAGCGGGAAAATATGCCCCGGACGGGCATAATCGCTGCCTTTTGCCGCCGGATTTACCAGCCAACGGATACCCGTAGCGCGGTCGTAGGCCGAAATCCCGGTCGAGCAGCCGTGGCCGATCAGGTCAATGGAAACGGTGAAAGCGGTCTCGTGCATCGCCGTGTTCGACGCGACCATATATGGAAGGTCGAGCGCGTCGGCGTGTTTTTCCTCGATGGGCGTGCAGATCAGGCCGCGCCCGTGGGTGGCCATGAAATTGACCATTTCGGGAGTGATCAGCTCGGCGGCGCAGACGAAATCGCCCTCGTTCTCGCGGTCCTCGTCGTCCACGACGATGATTATTTTTCCGGCGCGGATATCGCCGAGCGCCTCCTCAATGGTGTTGAGCGAGGCCGGGCTTTCGATTTTTTCGGATTTTTTTTGCGCAATCAAGCTTTCCATGGATGCCTTATTTAATGGAACAAACAGTCGCGGGCAAAGATAGTTGCCGCCCGGCCAAGCCCGCATTTTGTTGAAAGTCCGATAATTTTTGCGCCAAACGGCTTTTTTACAAAAGACATAAATCTACATTCGCCCAAAAACCAGTTTTTTATGGCGGCAAAAGTCAGGATAGACAAATGGCTCTGGTCGGTGCGCATCTTCAAGAGCCGCACCATCTCGACCGATTTCGTGAAATCGGGCAAGGTCAAAGTGGGCGGCGCGGACGTGAAACCCTCTTTTTTAGTGGGCGAAAACGATACCGTGGTCGTCAAAAAAGAGGGGTTCAATTTTGAGTTCAAGGTCCTGAAATTGATCGAAAAAAGGGTCGGTTCGCCCATCGCGGTCACCTGTTACCTCGACGTGACGACCGATGAGGAGCGCAACAAATACAACGCCTGGTTCCTCGCCGGTTCGGGAAAAGCAGAGATGCGCGAACGCGGAGCGGGCAGGCCCACGAAGCGGGAACGGCGCGAGATCGACTGGTTCAAGGATGGCGACGAGGACGGATTGTCTGAACTATGAATTTTTATTGAAAATCACCATATCGCACAATCATTTTTTATGGAAAACAACGACAAAACCTTTAAACCTTATATCGCCGCAGGTGATACGTCCGTCAAGGAATTTACCGTCCGCGCCGTGGTCCTCGGCGGGCTTTTCGGCATCCTTTTCGGGGCGGCGACGGTCTATCTCGCGCTCAAAGCTGGCCTGACCGTTTCGGCCTCCATTCCGATCGCGGTCTTGGCCATTTCGATTGGCCGCCGCTTTTTGGGCACGACCATTTTGGAGAACAATATCATCCAAACCTGCGGCTCGGCGGGCGAATCGGTCGCTGCCGGGGTGGTTTTCACGCTGCCAGCGTTCCTGTTTTTGAGCGACGGCATCGGGAAGGACTATTTCAACTATTTCACGATTTTGATGATTGCCATTTTTGGCGGCATCCTCGGTGTTTTGATGATGATCCCGCTGCGCAAATCGTTGATCGTCAAGGAGCACGACAACCTCCCGTACCCCGAAGGCACGGCCTGCGCGCAGGTCTTGATCGCCGGGGAGAAGGGTGGCGACTATGCAAAGCCCGCTTTTTGGGGCCTCGGCATTGCAGTTGGCTATGCAGTCTTGCAAAAAATCTTTCACGTTATCGCCGAATCGCCCGCATATTTCACCTCAATCGTCAGCAAATACATTCCTGCGGGACGGTTGAGCGGCGAGATTACCCCGGAATATTTGGGCCTCGGCTACATCATCGGGCCCCGGATTGCGGGCGTTTTGGTTGCTGGCGGCGTGCTGGCCTGGTTTGGTCTGATCCCACTTTTGGGGACGCTCGTGCCGCACGATGTCGTTTTTGCGCAGCTCCAAAAACTGGAACTGATCAACCCGTTGAATGTCAACACGTTCGCCAAGTTCGGCTGGAACCCGGACACGCATATTTTCGCCAACCTTTCGGAGGCATTATATCGCGCCTATATCCGCCAAATCGGTGCGGGCGCGGTCGCCGGGGCGGGTTTTATCACCCTTTTTAAGACGATGCCGACCATCATTTCCTCCTTTAAGGAAAGTTTTGGCGCCATCGGAAAAGGTGTGGGGGCAGCGATTTCCCGCACGGACGACGACCTTTCGCTGAAAGTCGTCGGTTGGGGCAGCCTCGGTTTGGTCGTTTTGATGGCCGTTTTGCCCAATATTCCGGGCGACAGTATTTTGAGCAAATTGCTGATCGGCGTTTTGGTGCTGATCTTCGGCTTCTTTTTCGTGACCGTCGCGAGCCGGATCGTGGGCATTATCGGCAGTTCCAACAGCCCAATTTCGGGCATGACCATCGCCACGATCATGGGCACCGCGCTCGTTTTCATCGGCGTGGGCTGGACGGGGAAATATTTTGAGCCAATGGCGCTCGTCGTCGGCTCGCTCGTCTGCATCGCCGCGGCCAATGCGGGGGCCACTTCGCAGGACCTCAAAACCGGCTATCTCGTCGGGGCGACGCCGAAATATCAACAAATCGCCCTTTTTATCGGCGTGATCGTTTCGTCGCTCGTCATCGGTTTCACGGTTCAATACCTCGATACGCCGACCGCCGCGCTCCGCGAACGGGGCATCGAGCACGCGATCGGTGAAATTTACAATGCACCGCAAGCCACCTTGATGGCCACCTTGATCAAAGGGATGCTCTCGTTCAACCTCGATTGGCAGTTCGTTTTGGTCGGCCTATTTATTGCCGTGACGATGGAGCTCTGCGCCGTGAAATCCCTCTCATTTGCCGTCGGACTTTATTTGCCGTTGGCGACGACCCTCCCGATTTTTGTGGGAGGCGCGGTGCGCGGCATTTCCGATTGGGCCGCAAAAAGAAAGGGCGAGGACGCAGCCGATGAGGACCTCGGAAAGGGCAGCCTGTTTGCCACCGGCCTCGTCGCGGGCGGCGCATTGGCCGGGGTGATCGTGGCGCTGCTTTCGGTGAACGAGGGCGTGGCCGCGAGCATGGCAAAAATCTCTGCCGAACACGGCCTCACCGGGATGCTCGGCGCAAACGGCTACCAAATATTGGGCGTGCTGTTTTATGCCGCGCTCTGCTATTTGCTCTACCGGATCTCGCGGAGCAAATAAATTCCGCCAATTTTGACAAATAAAAAGAACCTGTCATGCTGTCCGCGTGGCAGGTTCTTTTTTTGGGGATTATTTAAAAC
>JANOQP010000295.1:0-2368 GCA_031414895.1 Saprospirales bacterium | reverse complement strand
GTCCTTGGTTGCGACAAAACTGCCGTCCAAGCTGAGCGAGACCGTGGCACTGGTGATCGTAACACCGCCATCGTTTTGCAATTGAGCGACAGGCACAATTTCGTATTCGCACAAGGAGGAAGGGGCCGTGGTATTGTCGGCTGCCCCTGCATCTGGGAGGATGGCAAGGATGCCCGTTTGTTTTTTGGAAAGGGATGCTTGGAGGACATTTTTGGTCGCCACTTCTTGGACAAAAGAGATGATCTCAATTTCGGCCAGATTGTAGAGATAGGTTGGCAGGTCGACGGTCCAGCTTTGCGACCAAGTGTCGCCTGCGGCGATTGGGGCGGGCATGGCCGTGCCGCCAGCACCAGGGTACATTTTGCGCATCACACCATAAAATTCAGCCTCACCGTTCGAGCCGGGGGGCGTTGCGAAATTGATCTCATTTTCGGCAAGTGCAACAAAAAGGTTGAAACCTGCGCCGCCAACTGGGTCAGCCGAGACGTTTTTGACATCGACCGTGATGGTGACTTTTTTGTAATCAACGCTAAAAGTGTGCGTAGTCGTCATTTCGATCGGCGAGGTAACTGCATAGCGTGCATCAATATCGGCTTGCTTCAGACAAGCGGGTGCGCCAAGATAGGCAGCACAGGTATTTGGAACAACGACACCATCCACGATGGCATTTGGAACGCCATTGACCCCGTAATAAGTAACGCGCGCCTGCACTTCGTCGGGGTTCTGTTCGTTCATCGGGTCATACCCGGGCCACGAAGTTTGATATTTGAGGGCAACAATTTTGGTGGTGTTGTTCGCAAGCAGGGCATTGAACGCCGGATTTTGCGAGGCGCAAGGCCCGCAACTTGCCTGCGTGAATTCTTCGGCAAACACAAGCCGTTGAGCCTGGCCGAAAGCCGATTGTGCCGACAAAGCGACGGCAAAGAGCAATGTAAACAGATTTTTCATAGAAAAAATTTAAGAAAAACGTGAAGGATAGATTGTTGGTCGCTACCAAATTTGGTTGGGCGGTAAGCAACGGCGAATGTAGCAAAGCCGAATAAAATCCGACCCGGCATTTGACCGAACTTTGTTAATCGTCCCAGTTTGGACAGTTTGGGACATTTCATTTCCTGCTGCCCGCCGGGAGCGAAACGGGCCGGGCCGCCAGCCAATCGAGCGCCAGCATACAATAGGTGCGCACCCCCAAGAGCATCCCCGATTCGTCGATCCTGAAATCGGGCGTGTGGTGGCCAGCGGTTTTTGCGGGGTCCGCGCCCTTTTCCATGCCGCCGAGAAAGATGAACAGGCCCGGTATCCGTTGCGCGAAAAAGGAAAAATCCTCCGCCCCGGTCGATGCTTTTGTCAACGTCACATTGCCGTCGCCAGCCGTGCGGCGCATCGTCGGGAGCATTTGCTCGGTCAGTTCGAGGTTGTTGAAAACGATGGGCAGGCCCGGGTCGAGGACCAGTTCAGCGGTGCAATTATTGGCCTCGGCGATGTTCGTTACCGTCCGTTGGAGGTCGGCGAGGAGTTTTTCGCGCATTTTAGCGTCGAGCGTCCTGATCGTGCCGAGCAGTTCGCAATCCTCCGGGATGATGTTGTGGCGGGTGCCGCCGGTTATTTTTCCGACGGTGATGACGGCGGGCTCGTTGGTCAATTCGGTTTGCCGCGAAATGATGTGCTGGATGCCCTCGACGATCGATGCGGCGGTCAAAATTGGGTCCGCGCCGTGCCACGGGGTCGAGCCGTGCGCCCCTTTTCCGTGTATTTTTACGGTAAAACGGTCGGCGGCGGCCATCGTCCCGCCCGGTTTGTACTTGATCGTGCCGACGGGGGTGAGCGAGTTGATATGGATCCCAAAAATGGCCTCGACGGTCGGGTTTTCGAGCGCGCCCTCTTTGATCATCAGCGGCGCACCGCCCTCTTCGCCCGGCGGCGGCCCTTCTTCGGCAGGCTGAAAAATGAACACGACCGTCCCCGCAATCTCATTTTTCAGCCCGGTCAAAACTTCCGCCGCGCCCATCAACATGGCCGTGTGCGCGTCGTGGCCGCAGGCGTGCATGACCCCCACTTCCTGCCCCAAATATTGGTCCTTCACCACGGATTTGAACGAAAGATCGACCCGTTCGATCACCGGGAGCGCGTCCATATCGGCGCGGAGGGCGATGGTCCCGCCCGGTTTCGCGCCGCGAAGCACGGCCACGATGCCCGTTTTGGCCACGCCCGTCCGCACTTCGAGGCCGAGGTTTTTGAGGTGCGCGGCCACTTTTTCGGCAGTCCGAAACTCGCGGTTGGACAGTTCGGGGTGTTCGTGAAAATCGCGCCGCCAGCCGATGACCCGCTTTTCAAGGGCGGCCGATCGGGCATCGACCTCCGGGCCGAGCGG
>JANOQP010000294.1:0-4265 GCA_031414895.1 Saprospirales bacterium | reverse complement strand
CCGAAGCGGGCGTGGTGCAACCGTTCACCGGGTTGGTCACGATGAGGTTGTAGGTGCCGGGCGCGGTCACGAAGGGGTCCTCCAAATTGGAGGTAAAACCGTTCGGCCCCGTCCACGAGAACGAGACGTTCGGGGTCGAGGACTCGCCGTTTATTTGCACTTGTGCCATTGCGCAGGTGATCGTGTTGCCGTTCGCGGAGGCATTTGGCACGGCCAATGAACCGTTCACATTGACCGGATCGGTCGCTGTGCAGCCATTTTGGCCCGTGACCAGCACGGTGTAGGTGCCAATTGTTCCCGTTGTCGGGTTTTGCTGGTTGGAGGTAAAGCCCGGCCCGGTCCACGAATAGGTGACGTTTGGCGTGGTCGAACTGCCATTGAGGGTGACGGTCGGGTTGTTGCACCCGATATTGCCGGAGGCGGATGCGCCCGCGTTCGGTGCAGTATTGTCGAGGCCCACGACTGCATTGGCAGTCGAAGTGCAGCCGTTTGAGGTGTTCGTCACCGTTATATTGTACGTTCCGGCGGTGCTGACATTTGGGCTTGAAATGGTTGAACTGAAACCGCTTGGCCCAGCCCAAAGATAAGAGGACGGGTTCGCGCTCGAGGTCGCCGTGATCGTCACCGAACTGACCGAGCAGTTGAGTTGCCCGCCCGTTGTCGTGATGCTCGGCGCCGTCGTGTTGCCGGTCACGGTGACGGAACTGGTCGCGGTGCAGCCGTTCGAGTTGTTCGTAACGGTCACGTTATAAGTGCCTTGTGCCGAGACAACCGGGCTTTGAACATTGGAGGAAAAACCGCCCGGGCCCGTCCAGCTCCAATTCGGGGTCGGCGGCGCGTTGGTCACGGCGTTCAAAGTGGCCGTCGTGCTCGAGCAGCCGATGATGCCGCCCGTGACCGAAAGGGTCGGCGCTGTATTGTCGCCTGTGATGACAATCGTATCGGTTTTGATACACTGGATACCGCCTTGCGTCAGCGTCACCGACAGCACATAAGTCCCCGGCATGGTGACCGTAACGGTCGAGCCGCTGCCGACCTGGGTGCCTGCGGGGAGTTTTTTCCAGATTTTTACCGGTGCACCATTGACTGGCGGGGCCGAGTTCAGGGTGACGGAGGTATTGATGCAATTGATCGTCCCGCCGCCAATGATCTCGGCGATGGGCTCGAGGACGGTCAGCGCGAAATTGATCGTCGAATCGCAACCTTGATAAGAATCGATGATGACAGAATGGTTGCCCGAGTCATAAAAATCCTCGCCGCCGACGGTCACGAAAGTGCCCTCGCAAATGGTTTTTGGCGGCAAATTCGTCAAAAGGGCTGGTTTTACCGTGACGTTTATCTTCACGATCGAGTCGCAGCCCTGTGCCGTCATGATGGTCGTTTGGTAGGGCAGGGTCCCCGGGGTCGTGGTAATCGGGTCGCCCCATGGAAGTTCGTAGAGGTCTGCTTCTTCAAAACAGACAATGGCTGGTGGCAGTTGTTTCGGCGGGATCGCCTCGATGATGACCGTTTTGCAGACCTGCTGGCCCATGGCGCAGGAGTTTGCGGGCTTGGCGCAAATCTGTTTTGGCCCGAGCGATGGCCCAAAATCGATCACCGCGCACCGGCCGGCAGGTGCATCCAGCGTGATCGGGCCGGGGCCCATTTCGCCATTGATGGAGGCATCAGCCGGGATCGTCCAAAGATATCCGCCCGCGCCCGACACGGCAGGTAGGCAAAAAGTCCCATGCCCTCCCGGGCAGACTTTCGCCGGGCCGGTCATCGCGCCGCTCGCACCCACGGGTGGTGCGGCAACACATTGTGGCGGGTCCACCGTGATCTGAAAATCGCAGTTGTCGCCCGCCCAGCCGTCGATCAGCAAGAAATAGTTCGTCCCGATGACCATATTGGTCACCGTAATGGACTGCGGGCAAGTGCCACAACCGCTCGAACCGACGTTGCACGCAATGAAGTTGGGCGCGTTGCAAGCATCATAAAGGGCAATTTGGCAGCCGTTCCCGTCCGTGCAGTTTGACGGGGTGACCGTAAAAGTGGCCGTTGTGCAACCGGCAATGAAGCCGAGCCATTGGTCATTTTCGATGGACCCGCAAAAGGCAAAGCCGCCGCCGGAGGTGTAACCGGTCGTCTGGCTGCTGATCCCGTTAAAATTGCAATAGACGCAGGCATCCCCACAATCATCCGCCGGCGGCGAATTGGGCGGGAAACAAGCGGGGGGAATTTGGGCACCGAGCCCGAGGGAAAAGGTCAAAAGGGAGAGGCAAATAAGTAGTCGTTGCATCATGTTGAAAAACCTGGGTTTGATAGCTTGATTATACTGAATCACAGAAAATTGGCTGGTTTTTGGGTATTTTTTTAGGAAAATCCTGATTTGTGAAATTTGCGCAATTTGTGGCAAAAAAAGTGGCCGGTCTTAAAAACGCCGCAATATCGAAATTCCCCAAACATCTCAATTGTCAAATTTTATCACCGTGCCAACATCACATCGCCTTTATATATTTTTATTTCCCCATCGAGGAACAGGATTTCCGCCCACCACACATAAACGCCCGGCAACATTTTTTCGCCGCCCCGCGTCCCGTCCCACCCTATCGATGGGTCGTTTGGATGAAAATCCCGGTTCTCGAAAAGCATCTCGCCCCAGCGGTCGAAAACTTGGAGGGACTTGATTTTCACCACATCCTTTCCTGCGAAAATCGAAAAAGTCCCGTTCCCCGCGCTGCCCGGGGCAAATGCGTTCGGCACAAAAACATTCCGCTCCGGGTCCACTTCCACCAAAATATTGTCCTCCGCACGGCAGCCGTTTTTGTCAAAAGCGGTCAATGTCAAAAGCCAAGTGTGCAGCGGCGCGAACGATTGCATCGGCTGCCCGACCTGATTTACATTCAAGACCGGAGACCAGATCAGCGTGTCAATCGCTGCCTGATTGGGCAAAATCTCGACGAAAACCGTCAAACTGTCCCCCAACCGCACGAGCGTGTCCGCACCTAGGTTCACCAAAAACGGCGCGGGCGCGACCACTTCCACCGTGTCCGTCCGTTCGCAGCCGTTCGCGTCCTGCGTTTTTATTTCATAAAACCCAGCCGTCAATCCGCCCCAAAAACTTTGCGACGAAAAAGCCCCGCCGTTGAAACCATATAAATAAGGACTCTGTCCACCCGTCGCCGCCGTGACCGAAATCGAGCCGACCGCCTGCCCGAAGCACGGGATTTCGCCCGGCGTGGCCGCGATAGAGGTCGGGTTTTCGGCGGTCGTGACCAAAACTTCGTCCGAATCCTTGCAGCCGAGCGGGCTGGAAACTGCCGAAAGCCCATAAATGCCCGGCTGGTTGACCGTCAAAAAAGGCAGGTTCGCAAAAAGGATGTTCTGCCCGTCTTTTTCCCAAAAATGGGAAATGTTCGCGCCGCCCGTCGTGGCCGCGCCGCCGATTTTTCCGCTGCCCGTGAAACAATCGAGCTCGAGGTCGGGGCCCGCGTCCGCCGTCGGGTTTTGTTCGATGAAAACCGTCACCACTTCTTCGTCGTCCAAACAGGGCGCGGTCGAGGTGACTTTGTACCTAAATTTATAGGTTCCCGGCAGGAGGTTTTTTGTAAAAAGGCTGCCCTGCGCCGCTGAAAATGCACCCGAAACAGTTGGATTTTGCGAAATTTCCGCCCAAATCCCGCCCGCCGTCGGGTCGCTGTCGAGGAAAGAATTGAGCGCGAGCTGCCAATCCTCGCCGACGCAGAAGCCCGCCGGGGCCTGCGCCTTTCCGGCAAAAACACCCGGCGCGACCGTCAAATTTTGCGCCGAACCGAGCGGGCAGCCCAGCGGCGGTGGCGGTGAAAGCGCAAAATCGAGCGAATAAATGCCCGCGTCCGCCGCGTTTGCATAAAAAACATTGTTCGAAATGACCGCCGGATTGGCCCCGCCCGGCGCGTTTGCAATCGTCCAAACGCCCGGCGAACTGGTCACCGTGATGGTCGAAAGGACCAGTTCGCCGCCAAAATTACAGAGCGGCACGGGCGCGGTCGTCGCCACCGATGGGCATTGGCAGTCGGTGATCGTGATTTCGACCAAATAAGTTTGCTGTGGGCAAGGTTGGCTGGCGGCGGCGGTCGTGTACTTGAACGAATATTTGCCCGCCGCGAGGCCGTCAAAATCGAGTTCGGGGAAGGCCCCAGCGGCGCCCGAATTGCCAAGGTCGGTCCAATTTCCGGTCAAATCGCCCCCATTTACGAGCGTCGAAAAGTCGATTATTGACCCAAAAAGGCTGTTGTTGCAGGCCG
>JANOQP010000293.1:0-10534 GCA_031414895.1 Saprospirales bacterium | reverse complement strand
TTAGTAGATAATTCCGTAAATCAATGCCTCGCCCGGTATTTTTTAGGGTCAAAAACATCGGCCTCGAGCTTTCGGTCGGAGGCGATATTGTTGTAGGCCTCCTCCTGGATTTTGTGGCCGTCCTGATAAAAAGTGATTTTCCCCTCGCACCAGCCGCGTTTTAGGCCAACGTAGTTTTCGACCCAGATCTCGTCGTTCGTGCCCTTTGTTTGGGTCAGGATGCGCACCGGGAGGAGGCGTTTTTGCTCGACCCAAACTTCGTTGCCGCCCTTTTTGATGTCGCCGATGATCCAGCAGGGCTTGTTCTTGAAGCTCGCTGGGCGGACGGGCTGGGTGGCGTCGAACTTGAAATTGGCCAAAATTTTCACCACCGTGTCGGTCTCAAAAAAATGCCAGCCGCCGAGCAAAAACATCAGGTCGTTCGGGTCGGAATGTGATTTTGCGAGCTTGCCGTTTTTGAACTTAAAAATGGAATCCCGCGCCCAAATGGCCGATCGGCCGCTTGTGAGGCTGTCAAAATCGATCCTCAAATTGCCCGGCTGCTGGATTGCCTCGAACCAATTTGCGGAATCGGTGAGCACATCGTTTTTGAAAAATTTGGTCTTTTGCTCAAAGACGAGGGTCTCGGGCCATTTGCCGTTGCCGTGCATTTCGTGCATCATTTCCAGCACTTCAATACCCGTCGTGGGCATTTTTGGCTGTGCAAACCCGTTTTGGGAAGCAAAAAGCAAAAAGGCAATGGGCAAAAATGTGTGGGCCGTTGCGCGTAATTTCGGGAACATGGAACCTTGATTTGGTGAAAATTCAGGCCGCAAAATTGCGCCGGGCCGCCCGGTTTTGGTTTTTGGGAAAAGTTAAAGCCCTATTAAATGAGCGAGCGGGGTCAAAATATGGGGAAGGCATTTTGAAAAAAGAAAACGGGCGCGTACTTTTACCAGGTAGAAATGCTGAAAAGCAAATCGCGTTAGTGGACCGAGGCCCACTCCACACGAAGGAGAACAGTTGTAACAGGCTGTTCTCCTTATTTTTTTATGAAAAATGGACTTGACCCTTTTGGATGGCATCCTTTTCATAACAATACAGTTTCCCCCTAAAAACGACCCAAACCAAATCCACCGGGTGTTTCATGATTGCCAAGGACAATGCTCCCCGAAGTTGTTGGTCGTTCACTATCTGATCGATGTGCAACAAGACCCGCCGTGACTTTTTGTAAGCATTGCGAAACTGGTAGGTGACCGCACTTTTAAAGTTTTTGGCATTGGAGATTTTTTTTATCTCAAACTTTTGCCCATTGATGGTCGCGTCAACAAAGCCCAAAATTGGGGGCTCATCTTCAAGTATTACCGCAAACCCAAGTTTTTTCAAGATCAAGCAAACCGGCACCTCAAAATCAAGTGCCGACGGCGCATGCCCCTTGTGCAGCGCCAAGAACCCACCCGTCTCCACATCAAAACCGAGCGAGCCTGGATATTTATGGATGTCCCTGAAATGCCGTGCGGCCAGCTCGACCGTTTTGAAATATTGGTCGTCGGGCAGTTCCCCGAAGGTCTGTTCGTTGGTTTTCGCCATGTTTGTTTTACCGTGTTCCGGGGGCAAATAAACCCAAAAAATATTCCCATTGCCCATTGGCCAAATATCCCAACATCCATTTCTACCTTCCCCGCCGAATTATTTTGAAATTTTCACCTGAAACAAAACGCTTTTATGGCTTACAATCTTTGGGCTAAAAAATCGCTCACCTCGCTCCTCGCCGCTGCTGCGAACGGCGAACAGGGCATGAAACGGACGCTCGGCGCGTACAACCTCGTTGCCCTCGGCATCGGGGCGATCATCGGCGCGGGGCTTTTCGTCCGGACGGCGGCGGCGGCGGGCGGGCATGCAGGGTCGGCGGTGACGCTCTCCTTTATTATTGCGGCGATCGGTTGCGCCTTCGCGGGCCTCTGCTATGCCGAGTTTGCCTCGATGATCCCGATCGCGGGCAGCGCGTACACCTATGCCTACACGACGATGGGCGAGATGGTCGCCTGGATCATCGGCTGGGCCCTGATCCTCGAATACGCGCTCGGCGCGGCAACCGTTTCCATCGCATGGTCAGAGTACCTAAACTTATTGCTCGGAGGTGCGATCCCCTATGAATGGAGCCATTCCCCGTTTGAATCGGCACTGGTGGACGGCACGCTCCGCTCCGGCATCATGAACCTCCCGGCGCTCATTATTTTGGGCCTGCTCACCCTCCTTTTGATCAAGGGGACGCAAGAATCGGCCTCCGTCAATGCGGTCATCGTGTTCGTGAAAGTGGCCATCGTGCTGGTCTTCATCGCGCTCGGCTGGGGCTATATCAACCCCGAATTCCATACGCCGTACATGATCCCTGCGGACGCGCCCCCGGCGATGATGCCCAACGGTGAAATGTACGAATACGCCGCAAGTTCGTGGCGGCACGGTTGGCAGGGCGTTTTGACGGGCGCGGGCATCGTGTTTTTTGCCTTTATTGGCTTCGATGCCGTTTCGACGACCGCGCAGGAGGCCAAGAACCCCGGGCGCGATATGCCGATTGGCATTTTGGGCTCGTTGGTGGTCTGCACGTTGTTGTACATTTTGTTCTCCCACGTCTTGACGGGACTTGTGCCATACACCGCTTTCGTGAAAGAAGGGAAGGAGGCCTCCGTCGCCTATGCCATCACCACGGCGATGCCGGGCTTTGGTTGGCTGGCCAAGCTGATCTCGATCGCTATTTTGGCCGGTTTTTCGTCCGTGATCTTGGTGATGTTGATGGGCCAGAGCCGCGTTTTTTACTCGATGTCCAACGACGGTCTGCTGCCAAAAGCTTTCGGCGAACTGCATCCGAAATATCGGACACCTTATAAAGCGAACATCATCCTGTTCATCTTCGTTGGCCTGTTGGCGGCCTTCACCCCGATCAGCGTGGCGGGCGATTTGACGAGCATCGGCACTTTGTTTGCCTTCGTCCTCGTCTGTTTGGGCATCATCATAATGCGGAAATCAGACCCGGGCACCCATCGGCCGTTCCGTACGCCGTTGGTGCCGTTGGTCCCGATATTGGGCATGGTCTTTTGCTCGGCGATGATCATCGGGCTGCCCGGCCCAACCTTGTGGAGCGCGTTCGGTTGGATGGTCGTTGGGCTGGTCGTCTACTTTTTGTACAGCCGCCATCATTCGAAGGTTCAGCAAAGGGAATGATCTTGACTTCTTTTTTTTGAAATAAAAGGCACGGCAGGCCCGCATTTTTTTGATGTGGTTTCTGCCGTGCTTTTTTTTTCAAAATGGCCGCCCGGTTTGGTAGGTTTTTCCCAAAAATTGGGGTTGCCGTTCAAAATCAAACTGCTTTCCAAACAGCTCAAAACCCGTCGCCAAATGGAAGAAACGCCCCATTCTCTCGCCCTCCGCAGCCCGTGGGCGCGGCCTTTTGACTGGAAAATAATCGGGGCCAGCGTCCCGGTCATTGCCATCATTTGGTGGTTTTACCCGTACAGCCTCCGGGTTTTGGGGCTGGCCGGGCCGCCCATTTTCAGCCTCGGTTTGATTGCGCTGGCCATTTCCATCGTCCGTGTTTTGGGGCGGACGGAGCTTTTCATCAGCGACCTCGGCCTTAACCTCGAACATAGGTTTGCCCGCTTTTTTAGGGTAAAGACCGAACATGTCCCACGCCGCCGTGCCCGGCAGGCTTTCGTCAAAACGGGCGTTTTTCAACAAAAAACAAAAAACTGGTCGCTCCACCTCCTTCTCGATGACGGCTCGACGCGCCTCCTCCTCGACGGCATCACCGACCGCGAACTCGCCGACCGCCTCGAAACCAAGATCGAAAAACTGTTCTCCATCGACAACCGCCACGTTGTTGGCGAAGTGGGCGAAACAACCCCTTTTTCGGGCGACCTCTTGCCCTACCCAAAAAGCCCCGCCGAAGCAGACATGCTCCCCGACACGGCCCGGTTTTCAGTGAAAAAATTGGGCGAAAACCATTTTTACATTTCCGAAAAATGGTGGAGCCTCGCCCGCTTGCCCAACCTTGCGGCCCTCGCCGTGCTGGTTTTATGCTCCATTTACCTCAACGGCGCGAACTGGTTTTTTTGGTTGCTCACCGCTTTCCCGCTTTTTCAGGCGGCGAAAAAGATCAAGTCCCGGTTTTATTTTGAACTCCGGGCGGGCATCCTCCGTGTCCGGGGCGACGCGTTGCCGATTGATTTTCAGCCAAAACGGCTTTCGCAGGTCTATGTCGCACCTGCCGATCAGCGGGGCCAGGTCGTCACCGATTATCAGCTCGTGCTGCTCAACCATGCCGGCGACCGGTGTTCCATCTGCCGCAACCTGTCGCTCGAAGAGGCCTTTTTTTTACAAAAAAAACTCGCGACCATCATCGGCCTTGCCCCGTCAGACCCAGCTGAAATACTTTACAAAAAAATCGCCGGCGCATGAATTTTTTTCATAAAAAATTGATTGTCAGCGGTTTGTGCCTTTTGACGATGACCGCCCTCGGGCAATCGGGCAAGTATTTTTGCCCCGCCAATTTTGAGAACTGGCATATTTCAGTCCCGCCCGATCCGAACAGCAACAACCCGCTGGCCGATGGCGAATTCAGTTTTGATTGCCAGATCTGGCTCGACAGCATCCATCGGGAGCGGCCCATTTTTTCAAAATACAATGCCGAGGACCCGCGATTTTTGTCATTCGCGGTGACCGCCGATCATCGGCTGGCCTTCCATTATCATACGTCGAAGATCGATCCAGAAACATTCGAAATCACGGAGGTTATCAACAGCGCCGTCTCCGACCCCGACGTGATCGAACCTGGAAAATGGGTCGAGGTCGCCATGGCCCATGCCGGTTCGCGCACCTGTTTTTGGGTCGATGGCCAGCTCGTTTTGGTCTATCGCGCACCCGCCTCGAACCTCGGGAAGACCCTCATCGACCACGGGCCGTGGATGTTCGGCAGCGTTTCCGCAGTGGAGGACGGCCCGGCAACGATCCTGCGCGGGCGGCTCGACGACGTGCGGCTCTGGCAGGGCGACATGGCCGATTTTTACGGCACAAACGTTGGCGGTCGCAGTATTTCCGCCGAACAGCGCGTGCGCAGCATCTTCGTTTTTGACATGGAAAGCTTCAAAACCGGCGCTGACCCTAATGACCAGATACTCGAAAACCGTTCGGCATCAGATGTCAGGTTTTTGAACGGCGAATTGATGAAAGTTCCACAGGGGCAAAAACCGTCCAGGTTCAAGCCCGAAAAATATAGGGACACGAGCGGTTTGCCCGGAGCCGGCGACGTGATTGCGCTGATAACGGTTTTTTTCATTGTCCTTTTTATGGGTTTCGTGATATGGTGGGTGTCGAAGGCCGCGCCGGGCGTGACCTATTATTCCAACAAACTGCCGCCCGGCACGGCCCTCACCGAACAGCCCGCGCCCGAGTTCGCCCTCCCCGAAAAAATACCGGAACTGCCCATCGAATTTGGCCAGCTCTGGCCCGGTGAGCGGCTCGAATTTGTCGTGCAGACCGGTTCGCCGCTGCCGTGGTCGCGGCTGATTTTGATCGCAGGGCAGATGGGATTTGGGCTGGTCGTCACGCGGGAAATCTGGAAAAGCGCATTCTCCAAAATCCTTTCGGAAAACGAGTCGGAGCAGATCGTTGGGCTGGTGCAAGTGATTTTCACCTCCATTGGGCTTGGCCTTTTTTTGTGGTTTTTCAACCAAAAACATTGGCCGGAGGTGATGCACCTTTTTCGTGGAAAAAGAACAGTGGTCGGCACCTCGGAACGGCTCATTTTGGGCGAACCGAACGGCGCGAACCGCACTATTTTTTGGGAACAAATCCGGACGACCACGCTCGATACGGTGACGGCAGACCTCAAATTTGAGCTCCGAACCGGCCCAAAACCCATCGAAAGCCCCATTGCCGAGGTGTTTTGGCTGACTGGCATCGCCAATTCGCGGGAAATCCATGCCCGGTTGCAGGAACTCATCGCCGCCCGCCCCATTTTGAACAGCGGCGAAAATGACCTCTCCTTTCATCAGGGCATGACACTCGGCGGCCCAGAGGCGTGGTTCGGGCCGGTCGAGGTTCATCAAAAAGTGGTCTTTTCAGCGCGCGATTTTTTCGGAAAAAACCAATTGCTCATGCTCCGGAGCCGCATAAAAAAGGCCATCGTCGAACCTTACGACATCCCAAAACCGGGCTGGGCGGTCGTGCTTTTTTTGGAAAACGGGGTGCGGTTCCCGCTATTTTTTACGGACGATTTAGCGGAGGCGAAAAAGGCGGCTGGCTGTTTTTGAAACTGTGTTTGGATTTTCTTTCGCAGTTTTGCCCCCAAAATTTAGATAAAAACATGGAAAACAGTTTGCAGAAAACTATCGAGGCCGCTTGGCTCGACCGCGATTTGTTGAAAAGCGAAGCCACAAAATCAGCCATCCGCGCCGTCATCGACCAGCTCGACCGGGGCGAAATTCGGGTTGCCGAGCCGCTCGCCGACGGCACTTGGGCCACCCACGAATGGGTCAAAAAGGCCGTCCTGCTTTATTTTCCGATACAGGAAATGACCACCTTTGAGGTCGGCCCGATGGAATTTTACGACAAGATCCCGCTCAAAACAGGATATGCCGAGCGCGGTGTCCGGGTCGTGCCGCACGCAATTGCCCGGCATGGCGCGTTCCTCGAAAAAGGGGTGATCTTGATGCCTTCCTATGTCAATATCGGCGCGTGGGTCGGCTCCGGCACGATGGTGGACACTTGGGCGACGGTCGGGAGCTGCGCCCAAATTGGCCGCAACGTCCACCTTTCGGGCGGCGTGGGCATCGGCGGCGTCCTCGAACCGCCACAGGCGACGCCGACAATTATCGAGGATGATTGCTTTATCGGCTCGCGCTGCATCGTCGTGGAGGGCGTTCATATCGAACGCGAGGCGGTGCTTGGCGCGAACGTTTGCCTCACCCAAAGCACCCATATCATCGACGTAACTGGTTCAGAACCAATCGTTTATAAAGGCCGTGTCCCCGCCCGCTCGGTCGTCGTGCCGGGAACTTATCCAAAAAAATTCGCCGCCGGGACCTACCATGTCGCTTGCGCACTCATCATAGGGCAGCGCAAGGAAAGCACCGACAAAAAAGTGTCGCTCAACGATACGCTGCGCGATTTTCAAGTGGCTGTCTGATCCGATTGCGGGATGTTGATCGTCCAATTTCAAAAAAAAACCGCCGTCGAGCAGCTGTTGCTCGACGGCGGTTTTTTTTTCAAAAGGAAAAATCGGTGCGGAAATCAGGGTTTCAGCTTCGCCGAGCCTTTCGCCACCGGCTTCCCGTTGGCATCGATCAAGACCACTTTCAGGCCGAGCGTTTCGAGGCCCGGTTGAACTTTCGTGGCATCGCCGACGATGAACCATGAAAGCTCTTTTGGCCGCACGGTTTTTGCCGCGACCGATTGGACGCCGGGCAGCGTGAGGTCGCGGATGGCGCGGTCGTAGTTTTTCCAATGGTCGTCTTTGAGCCCAAAACGCACGATTTCGGCGGCGGATTGGTTCACCCGGCGGTTCGTTTCCCACATCCCGGGGAGGCCCATGACGGTGTTGGCCTGCGTTTTTTTGAACTCCTCGTCGGTCATCGGCTTCGTGCTGGTGAACAGCTCAAATTCCTTCATCACCTCCGTGACGGATTCCTTCGTTTTGTCGGTCTGCACGCCGGCAAAGACCATGAATGGCCGCTGCCCTTTTGTGTTTTGCAAAAAAGTCCCCGCACCATAGCTCCAATGTTTGTCCTCCCGGAGGTTCATGTTGACGCGGCTCGTGAAATCGCCGCCGAACACGTTGTTCATCTGCTCGATCGCGTTTTCGTCGAGCGTCCCGTATTTGTCCACGAGGTATCCGGCGGCGATCTGGCTCTGCTCGCTTTCCGGGCGGTCGATGAGGAAAATGGTGCCTTTCGTGGCATCTGCCGCGACCGTCGGGATGGTTTTTTTCGGGACATCACCCTTTTTCCAGCTGGAAAACCGCTTTTCGAGCTTCGCCGTCAGGTCGGTCAATGAAATATCGCCCGTCACGACAAGCGTCGCGTTGTTGGGCCTGACCCATGTTTTATAAAAATTCTCCACGTCCTCGCGGCTGATTGTCTGCACCGATTCTGCCGTGCCGGAGCCGGTGAACGGGACAGCGTAGGGGTGGCCTTTTCCGTACAAAAGTTCGGGCATGACGCGCCGGATCATCGAATTTGGGTCGGCTTTTTCCTGTGCGATGCCCGCGATCATCTCGTCTTTCAGCCGGGCCAGTTCCTTTTCGGGGAAGGCCGGGTTGAGTATCACGTCGGCCCAAATATCGAGCGCGGGGTCGAGGCTCTGTTTGAGCGCGTTGAGGTTTGCGGTGCAAAAATCGAGGTCCGCGCCCGTGCCGAAGCCAGCGCCGAGGACCTGCATCCGCTCCGCGATTTGGAGCGAATTGAGCGTTTTCGTGCCCTCGGCCATCATGTCCATCGTGAGGGTGGCGAGGCCGGGCTTGCCGTTTTTCATCAAATTGTCCGCCGAAAAACCGCCGTCCATCAACATTTGCATCACGACCGATGGGCTGCCGCTGCGCTGCGCGAGGACGATCTTCATGCCGTTCGAGAGCGTTGCGCGCTGCAGATCGGGGAATTTCGCGGCCACCGGGGCGGCCAGTTCGGGCAGTTTTTTGCGGTCGGCAAGACCGTTGGTTTCTGTTTTAAAATCGGGCGACGGGGTGCAAACGATCACGTCTTTTCCGTCGGTCAAATATTTGTTCGCGGCCTTAAAAATGGCCGACGGCCCCATCGCGTTCCAGCGGCGCATGGTGGTTTTGTAAAATTCCGGGTCGCTGCCGTAAATCGTGTTTTGGCAAAGCTGGTCGGATTTTCCGCCGAAACCGCCGATCCGTTCCAGCCCTTTTATGAAGTTCGCGAAGACCGCAGCGCGGACGCGGCTGACCTCCTCCTCGGTCGGGCCATTTTGGAGGAACTCTGCGATCACGTCGTTCGTCGCGGCCTCGACAGCATCGTTGGAAACGCCCGCTTTCACGTCCACCATGACGTAAAAAACGCCCGCGATCTCGCGCGGATCGTAAAAACAGGCCGCTGTCGTGGCAATTTGTTTTTCATAGACGAGCTTTTTGAAGAGCCGCGAGTTTTTGCCCGAGCCCAAAATATCGGACGCCAAATCCATCGCGACGCTTTCCTCGCTGCCCCATTCCGGCGCGACCCAGGTCATCAAAATGCGGCTTTGCGGCACATGGTCCTGATACGATGAGCGCGTCTCGCCCACTCGTTTCGGGATGTTTTTTTCGGGGCGGATGACCGACGGGCCGCCCGCGATGCCGCCAAAATATTTCTTCGTTTTTTCCAAAGCCTCGGCGGGCGTGATGTCGCCAGCGATGCAGATCACGGCATTTCCGGCGCCATAATAGCCGTCAAACCACTCGTGGACATCGGCGAGCGAGGCCGCGTTGAGGTCCTCCATTTCGCCGATGACCGTCCACGAATAGGGGTGGCCCTTCGGGAAAAGGTTCTTTTCGACCATGTCCCAACCGCGGGCGTAGGCCTGATTTTCGCCCTGCCGCTTTTCGTTTTGGACCACGCCACGCTGTTCGTCGAGCTTCGCCTGATCGACCGCCGCTTTCAAAAAGCCCATCCGGTCGGATTCGAGCCAGAGCACCTGGTCGAGCGCGTTGATCGGGATATTTTGGAAAAAATTGGTCCGGTCGTTGTTCGTCGTGCCGTTGAGGTCGGTCGCGCCGATGTTCTCCATGATCTTGAAATAGTCGAAATTGTAGTTTTCGGACCCGTTGAACATGAGGTGCTCGAACAGGTGGGCAAAGCCCGATTTGCCCGCTTTTTCGTTCTTCGAACCGACATGGTACCAGATATTGACCGCCGCGATCGGGGCCTTGTGGTCCTCGGCGACGAGCAGCGTGAGGCCGTTCGAGAGGGTGAACTTTTGGAACGGGATATTGATCTCGTCCGGGTTGTAGGCCGGGTAGGTGACGGGCGATTGCCCGAAAATTTGCCCGAAAAGGGCTAAAAGGAGCAACGTGGTGACTTGTTTTTTCATAAAAAAGGGAAAGTGGATGGATTGATCTGTTGCCGCAAAAAAACGACAACTAAAAAGAACGACCGCAATTTCTGCCAAAAGCTGCACTCCAGCCTCCAAACGGCGCAAATGGCTGGGGTTTTGGATAATTTTTGACAAAATCACAAAAGCAGTTTTTGCTGGGCGGATTTCAAAAAAACGGTCAATTTTGCCCAACAATTGATTTTTATGCAAAGCCCAGCTTTTACGCACCACGTCCTCTTTTTTTTGAAAAACCCCGATAGCCGGGCAGACCGCGACGCGCTCGTGGCCGGGCTGCGGAAAATGGCGGCCATTTCACTCATCCGGCAGTTCCAGATCGGGCTGCCAGTGCCGAGCGAGCGGTCGGTCGTGGACAATTCGTGGTCGGTCTCGTGGCTCAATGTTTTTGATTCGGAGGCGGACGAGGCGGCCTATCAAGTCCATCCGGTCCACGATGAATTTGTGAAAAATTGCAGCC